>JBAVTY010000226.1:0-1805 GCA_049696495.1 Candidatus Nitrosopolaris sp. | reverse complement strand
GAACCCATGTATTTAGCCGTCCCTTCTATCCACTACAAATTATTTATGATAACGGATCTTACTCCAAGATTGAGTGTACGGCATAAGATAGGATGAGAAATGGAATGTTCTAAGGTCAACCGTTGACAGCAAATATGATTCTCATACCGTTGTCTTGTCAGTCATGTAAAGATAACATACCAAAAAATGTCAAAGCAAACAAGAAGAAAGGTCTTAACAAAAGAATACTACCGCTGTCCCGGGTTACGCCTGTAATAAAGTCCTTAATATCATAAAATGAACATATTTGTTACTTTTTTTGCTGCTTGCTCATTGATATATTCTTTAAGACATGAACCGCAGTTAGATTATGTAAATATGGGAAAACCAACAACAATTTACTTTGACATAAATGACGCCAAGGTTTTTAAAGAGAAAGTAGGAGAACCATTGAAAGAACAAAAAAGAAAAGGATTTAATCCAAAAAATACGATGCTTAATCCTGATGGACGTAGTATTGACCATATCCTTATGGGATTACCACAAAACAAACAAAAGGCAGGCATATTATGCTAGATAATGGACTTAACCGCTTTGCAGAGATTTACTTTAGCCAGAAAGATGCCGATACCTTCAACAATAAGATGAACCAATCGTTCGCTGCTATTTAGAATTGGATAATAGAAAGTGAGCAACAAGCAGCCAACGACTGAGATAGTACATGGGAATGAAAAAATTGTCGACCGTTTTGTACAATTTATGCAGAATGCGCAGCGTAGAATCGATGTTTGCGTAGACAACACGCGGCTATTGTTAGTTGTAGAATTTAAACAAATAAGGGATGCATTTATTGACGCGAAGAGAAGGGGCGTAACAATAAGGTACATTACAGAAATTACAAAAACTAACCTTCGTTATTGCGAAGAACTGATGTCGATAGTTGATGAACTTCGTCATTTGGATGGTGTTAAAGGAAACTTCTGCGTGAGCGAGCAGGAGTATGTTGCACCATCTACTCTTCATGAGAAGGAGAGGCGAAAGTTTGCAGAATGGATGATTTGTAGCAATCTTAAAGAAATTGTAGAACATCAACAATACGTATTTGATAGCTTTTGGAATACGTTTAGTTCCGCTGAAAGAAAAACGACAGAAATTCGAAATGATGTTAGTTTAGGTATAACAGAAATTATTGATAACCCATCAAGAACTCAAAAGTTATTTATTGATTTGATAAAATCTACGAAATCAGAAGTATTGCTAATGCTTCCTACCGTGAATTCGTTTATGCGCGAGTATAGGATTGGCGTAATACAGTTACTTGAAGAATTATCTACTCAGCCTGAAGGAAGACCAATAGATATCAAGATTCTAACGCCTATCAATAATACAATTGAAAACTTAATGTAACTACAGCAACGATATTGGTAGTTGATAGAAAGGCATCTTTAGCCATTGAAAAAGTAAATGACTCAAGTGAACGTTTTATAGAAGCTGTGGGATTATCAACTTACTCCACAAGCGAACCAACTGTAATTTCTTATATTTCAATATTTGAGAACTTTTGGGATCAGCTTGAGTTATACCAAAAGTTAAAACAACATGACAAAATGCAACAAGAATTTGTCAACATAGCGGCTCATGAACTAAGAACACCTGCACAATCCATTCTAGGTTATGCAGAATTAGCGAAGGCCGATCCTCAATATATGGAGAAGCGTGCACAATCATTTCTTGAAGTGATGTACAGAAATGCATTTAGAATTCATAAGCTAACAAAAGATATACTAGATGTTACAAGAATCGAAAGTCATACATTAAACCTAGAT
>JBAVTY010000225.1:0-6164 GCA_049696495.1 Candidatus Nitrosopolaris sp. | reverse complement strand
CTGTTACTGGCTCATGGGCCGGGTTACGACAGTGTCCATTCTCGGTTTTTCTCTTAATGTTGGATTTGATCCAAGATAACGCCATTAGGCCTAGCATTAACATGATGGTTTCAATATTACAAGGTCCATAGTTTGTCGAATATGCAACACTACATTCATTCTGTATTGGGAGTGCCGAATATTCAACATTACGTTGAATCACTTTATTTGATAACAACGAGAAGAATTCAGGTATTGGTCCTTCGAATTTACCTAATACGTCCTCTATGTCATTATAAAATGTATCAGTACTGATTTGTTTGTTAAACCACTTTTCTATTTTCATTGGGAATAGATGGATTTCCAATTCAATTTATTCCTAATCAGAGGCAAAGGTGATTTAAACAATTAGAGTCATTGCCAATTAATTCGGTTTATCTGCTATCGTGTTTTAGGTGAGTCATCTGATCTCAAATTATAAGTACATCCAAGTTATGATTGCAGGAAGAATCTACTTTGTTTCTTTAGACGAATGGGTACCGCATAGTGCGACGTACATCATCAGAGATAAACAGTCTGGTTCACTTATTGGTATTCCAAAAATCTACTAGTGGCTTTAATATATGGTAAGCGGGTTATTTGTTCTGTGAGACTCATGGTTTATTTTGTTGATGTTGTGGCATGAGATTAAGGGATTCACCTGGAGCTTCATGGAGGATCATTAAGAAAATAAATGGTCTATATAATAATCAATTGACTCAAACCGCCGCCTGAGTAACAACATCTTCACACTCTATATGGATACCATTGCGTCTCGACAATACTCTAATTTCGTAGACAAGATCAGTAGAAACTCATAGTAACAAAACGATAAGAGTAATTGCGAAGAAGAGTCAGTCCAAGGATAACGCAACTAAAGAAGATCATTATTGCAGATGAATGTTATTTTGCACAAGAGAGTATGATGGTCTAGAAATGATAAAAAAAGTATTGCAACAACAGTCTTAGCCAGGGAAATGTGAAATACTAATGCAGTAACTAAGGAAATTGCAGCTCCTACTAAGATATATGGTAGCCATCTTCTTATTGCAAGAGAGTAATTTGATAATTCAACTCCCAAGGCATTTACCGGATCGGTTCCTTCAATCCAACTAACATCACACAAGTATAGATTTGCCCTTTAGGGCTCTTTCCATCTTATCTAATCCAGAACCCTTCTCAAGTTCGGAAATATAACGATCAACTGGAGAGTGATTCTTAAAGTCAAGATAATATCGTTCAATATAAAGTGTATATTCTTTTGTGAATTGATTAAATACAACTCCGCATTTGCCGCCTCTGAATTTGATCTTAGTACTTTTGTTAATGACATAGGAATGAACTAGACTGCATCTTATGTCCTTGTAAATATCACACGATGATTGTCTACGCTGTTTTTGATAGCAACTTCCCAACCTATCAAAGAATTCATTAAAGCATTTTTCGCTATTACCATTAGCGATGCCATTTACGAGTCTTCCCCAATATTCGATATAACAGCAAATAACAAGTGCTAAAAGAAAGTTAGGAGCTGCTCTTTTTGTATTAATAAGATCAATCGTTCATCTAGGTCTCCAAACATAAATTTCCTAGTTTTGTTTACGCTTGAATAATATTTTGATTTCTTAAAATTATACATCTAGATCACACTTATAGCAGCAATAGAAAACATTAACATTTAAAACACAACAGTATCTTATGAAATGATGAAACCCCAAATTACAACCATTCAACAGGGTATTGACTAAGAGAACATCAACATGAACTTGCCTGAAGCTGATACTCAAGCGTCAGTATGTACGATGGACAAATATCGAAAAATACTGAGCCTGTTTTGAAATGATAACTATGATTATTAAGAACTCACGCCGATGGGCAGCATGGCGATATCAGGCGCGTACAGTTCACGAATCAATTGCATATCTCCAAAAGCGCACGTGTCGCCCGCATGATACAACTTAAGACCATTCTCCAACTCGATCACATATCCTACTGGCTCTCCTCCATACACCGTGTTCTCTCCATTGCCGCTGATACCTGAAGAGTGGAATGCCGGTGTCATGGAAACGGTAATCCCCTGGACATTTACACTGCCCCTGATATTTAAGCCAGTCACATTTTCGATGCCCTGCGAGCTGATCCAGTCAGCGGTTTCCACCATAGCCACCACTTGAGCATGAAACTTCTGCGCGGAAACGTCGGTAAACCTATAGATCCTAACACGTCTATACAACTAGGGTGACCCCAAAGAATGTGGTGTAGACCAAGCCAGGGTTAGGGTAGACGGGAGCGATGATAGCGTTAACTTTGGTGACCCAGTGATTATACCACTAAATCGCAGTGGCGGATATTACTGGTTGCAAACCCCTTACCTTAACAGTTATGTAACAATTTACAATGCTCTTAGTAGTAGTAGTAGTAGTAACTGCCCAAACAATTTACAATGCTCTTAAGAAGATAAAATGTAGGACATGTGTCTCGTCAACTAGCTTAAGAAGATGTGTGTATGTATGCACAGTTTAGCCCTGCTTGTGTTTAAGACAGCTATTAGGCTTTCGGATTAAGTGGAAGACTGAACGTAAATGTTGTTCCATTACTATCAGAATTATTTTCGGCCCATATCTTGCCTCCATGAGCTTCCACGATACTTTTCGAAATAAACAATCCCAATCCAGCACCTGAAAAAGATTTCGTCCTGAACTTTGAAAATAGTTCTGGTAGAATTTCAGGATCTATGCCAGTACCTGTATCCTTTACACTAATAAGTATAGCATTATTGTCTTCGTCTATTTTTGTTGCGATGATAATAGTCCCGATTTTGGTGAATTTAGTAGCATTACTTAATAGATTAGAAATAACTTGAGACATTCTTCCTTTGTCTGCTTCTAATTGAATATCTTGAGGTTGGTATAATAACTGAACATTCTTGTTTATGAGGTTATTGCCTAATATTATATCATCCATAGCGTTTATTATGATATCATTTAGGTTGAATCGTTCCTTCTTCAACTCTAGTGACTTACTTTCGATTTTTGTAGCATCTAATATATCGTCTGAAAGGCGATTCAACCTCTTAGCATTTCTATTGATAGTATACAGTAATTCATTGTACTGTTCAATACTCCCTGTCTTGGAAAGAAGAAGCTGCGATAAACCTAGTATTGGCTGGATAGGTGTTCTTAATTCATGAGCTGCCACATTAATGAACTCTTTCTGAGCCTTAGCATGAAGCTTTAATTGTTCGTGTGCTTGTTTCACGTCCTCGTATAATTCAGTTTGTTTCCATAAATTCTCAAATATTGCAACATAAGACAAAACTCCCGCGTTGCTATTAGAATATGTTGATAATCCTATTGCTTCATCGAATGTTGTTTTTGAATCATCTCTTATCTCCATTACCAATGAAAACCTTCCATCTACTACTAGAAATGTAGCGTGAGTGCCAGATGTTTGTTCGATATATCTGATATGAAAATTGGTATGCAGTTCTCTCAAGTTTTGTAATGTTTGATAAATGGATTCATGTGCAGGCACCAATATTCTGACTTTCGTGTCTAGGACCTTAGACGATTCAAATACTCCCATTCTCTCTTGTCTCTTGAATGCATTGATAGTCGGAAACATCAATATTATTTCTTTTTCAGCATTTTTTATCAGCTTCAGATAAATTTCACGTGCCCTATATGAAAATGGGATAACTTCAATAGCGGTTCTGTCTAATCCTTCCTCAATTTCTGTAATTCTCTGGTCAGCAGGTATTGCTTTGTTCCAAAAAGTATCAAAAACGTATTGCTGATGTTCTACAATTTCTTTGACATTACTGAAAATAATTATAAACGCTGGCTCGCTTCTTTCATTTGAAGTTATTGGAGCAAGATATTCACTTTCGCTTATCATAAAATTACCTTTTATACCATCAAGATGCCGAAGTTCATCAGCTATTTTAATTATCTCTTTGCAAGAAGATATGTTATCATTTGTAATTTCAGTAAGATAGCGTAAGTGTACACCATTTCTTTTTGCCTCAACAAATGACTTTCTTATTGGCTCAATTCCTATTGCCAAAGTAGGTCTGGTAGAGTCCATACAGGTATCAATTCTGGTCTTTGCTTCAGAGAAAAAATGCAATTCTGTTCCTATTACACGTTCAATTCCATGAATTACTTCTGTTCTTTCATCGTCAGTTACTGGCTCTATCAAATGAAATATAATATCTTACAATACTCGTAGATATAAAATATAGGTTGCGTATTATTATAGTCTAGTGTGTTGGACTCGCTGCTACTAAACTTAATTATAAAAGGACAACCTACTGAATTATGGATTTGCGCATCGAAATCAAAAAAAAGGATTTCGAAATATCACTCCATAAAACTATGAGTCAAAGGAATTCCTGATTGTCTGCATTTAGGAGGCACTACTCTTACTCCTATTCAATAATTATCACAAAATTTATTGCCATATCTGAATGGATCCGTAATAGACAATACATTAACTTTGATATCCCACAGCTAGTTGGTCCGTTGAATCAAATCCGAATACTAATCCATACACTTACAAAGGCATAGTCAACCGACAAGACTGATTAACGCATTTCGAGTTTCAACCAAACATCACAAACAATAACAACCCCTCTGAATAATCCGTAAATTACACTGTAAGTAAATCCACGATATTCAATATTTTGCAGGACTGGAATGAAAGAACTACTGTTTAAGGAATAGAAATCCTCCTCAGGCCCCTTTTGTAGGTATAAAAAGATGGCTCCTAGAACCATTAAGGAGCGCTCCTAAATGTTGGAGATTAATCTTGCTTTCAACATCTGAAATTCTTCAGATGTTATGAGTCCTTGTTGCTTGAGACTACCTAATTTTTCGAGTTCTTTGAACGTATCCTTTTTGCCCTGAGTAGACGATTGTGCCTGGCTCGCGAGCCGAGCTGCTTGCGCCTGTGCCTCCTGAGCAGCTTGTGTTGCTTGGTCTATCTGTGCCTGCTGCGCTTGTGCTGCAGACATTGATTCAAACTGTCTTCTAGCCGCGTAATTTCCCACCATGCCGCCTACTATCATTGCACCCAGTACCATGAAATACTTATAGTTCAAGATGCTATTTATTTTTATCTACCTTAAAGTTTTGCTAATTAACTGAGGATGGATCAATAAGATAATTTACTATTCGATAAGACTCGTAGCACTTCCTTTCATCTAAAGGCCTACATTATCCTGAAATGGTGCAATCAAATGTTGCATGAAATCGTTCAAAGAAAATAAACCTCCTCGTTTGCTCCTATTGGAATCGTTTCATCAACGTTACTCAACTCAACGTAATCTAGGAGTCGATACAGAAGATCTTCAACGAGGCTAATACGATACACACAGGAGCCTTCCGTTTGCCCACCTACATGCTGGCGATCAAATTTGCTTTCATTTTCTGAAATTCTTCCTCCGTCAAAAGTCCTTTTTGTTTTAATTCACCTAATTTCGCTATTTCTTGCATAGGATCCTTTTTATGTCCAGTTGCAGCCGAAGCCTGTGCTTGTTGTGCTTGTTGTGCTTGTTGTGCTTGTTGTGCTTGTTTTTGCATACCTTCCATCTGCCTCCTTGCCGAACGTTTTCCGACCATGCCGCCAACCACTGCAGCTCCTAATAAACCCATATTTTCCATATGCGTATCGAGGTTAATTAACTTATGCACATGGCAGTTGCCTCCCAGAATGATCACATTTTATGTACTAGTACTACTTGCCATTGCCTTGATAATCGGTCTGCCTCAACTGTGTGCTCCCAGACTCTCAAATCGTGATTCTCCAGGGTCGGTCTTATTCCTATTCTTATAAAGACAGTGTTATTTTTCTCGGCTCACGTATAGTTCATCAATAGAGCTTGTTCTCCGCCAGAGTAATTCTTATTTGAATGTAGATGTCCGTTGCCCTTTAGATCCGGAAAACCCAATATCATCCCTTTCTTCAGGACTATTTCCGTTAAATTCTGAAGTACTTTTGTTTCATAGGATTTGTTTGCTCCAAAATTAGACCATGGTTTCAATGGTTCCTTAAATTGATAAATCGCATTTCTATATTCCTCAATTGCTATCTCAAGCAAATTTCTTTATCACTTTAAACATAGAGCTCGTCTGAGGTGTACCAGG
>JBAVTY010000224.1:0-3892 GCA_049696495.1 Candidatus Nitrosopolaris sp. | reverse complement strand
ATGATAGCAACGGGTATTATCGAAAGAAATGTAGCATGCCAGCCAAAGCTTTGGATTATAGTTCCACCTACTGCTAATCCCACTACTGATCCTGCAGCAAACATTGAACTGAATACTCCTACGCCTATTGCAAGCTTCTCCTTTGGCAATTGATCCCTTATAATTCCGAAAGCTATTGGAAACATGGATACTCCAATTCCTTGAATAACTCTGGCAGTAAGAAGAAAGGATATGTTAGTCGAGACTCCTCCAGCAGAAATTCCTATTATGTAAATTATCAATATTATTAGAACCATTTTTTTTCGTCCGTAGATATCGGATAACTTTCCAGCAATGGGAGTCGCAACCGCAGCTGAGATGAGATATGCTGTAAGTATCCAAGACGATGTACTATATGAGATATGAAAGTCACTAATTATATCACGGATAGCTGGTAATAACATTGTCTCACCATACATTGTAATTAGAATCGTCGATCCTAGAATCGCAAGCGTTATCCATGCAGAAGTTCTAATTTTTTCAGATGTTTCCGGCAACACTGATTTTGATGATGATGGTGGCTGATGTGGGAGTTTATTATGGGCATCCCCATCGTGGATACGTCCGTCTTTGTTTAAATCATCCATCACAATCACTTGCTTTCGATGTCAATACCTTTTTCCAATAGTATTACCTTCAATTATATAGCCCTTGACTTTTTTTCTCTGCCTATTATTGATGAGGATTCGTTTCGTTCTATTTGCCGTATCTTATCTGAAAAATTCAGCATAGTCCTTAGCAAATTGTTCAAGGGATAGTGGCTTTCGTCCTATAATCTCCTCTACCGTGGTAGTGGTTTGTGATGCATGGTCCGCTCGAGTAATTCTATACAACTCCATCAGGGCATCAACATGCCAACCATCTATTCCAGCAACGAGCATCTTCTTCCGGTATGTCGATATATGATATTTTCTTACCAATCTCATCAGAAAGTATTTCTGCTGCTTGACTATATGATAGTGCCACCAATAATATAACGAATTGATCGAATCTTACAGCAGGATGGAGATAGTCAGTTTTTTTTACGATTTGTCTTATTTAAGGTATTGACTCTATATACGAGTGTCAAACAATCTATAAATACAATAACAGAAAGAATACACATATAGTAAAGGTACGTTGGTTAAAAACGTGTTTGCAATTACATAGATGATTAGTATTCCACGGTTTAATTAGGTTGTATAATGTCTTATTATACCTCCTCTCCATTGCAAGTTCCAATACGCGGTTTATATCATGTTCTTCCATTCCTACGTTTTTTAGATATTGTGTAATATTAACAGGCGATGAAGATCGTATTTTGCCCCTTCATAAATCTGTCCTTGTTTGGATATTGTCGAGAAGCTCTGACGTATCTCATCAAAGTTATTTGTGCATGATCTTCATACAATTATCCTGATACGAATAACCAAGTTCGTTTGATAGAAAGGAACGTTTTCATCTGAACAATCTAGTACAGCGCGCTTTAATCTGTACATTTCAGTATTTGCCACGTTTTCTTTTTTTCTCCTTTCCTTATTGCAGATAAAGTAAACCAACATTCTTGTTCGTTGCTACGAATTCATTACGGATTTGTATTGAATCCACGACTCATTTCTAGGGTTCGTCATTCCGTATATTACGAATTACCTAGAAGGAGTCAGTTCATTTAGTGGCAGGCAAAACGTGAATGTAGCTCCCTTTCCATCGGCATTATTTTCAGCCCATATCCTTCCACCATGAGCATCTACAATATTTTTAGGTCCTATTCCTGTCCCTCCTGGTGAATTTGCAACACCCCTAGTACTATTATATATTATCTATTAATGCGGACAAATAATTTATGTTCCCATGGGCAGCGATTTTATCAAGGATCACACGTGGTTGTGACATCCATAAACTGTCAATCGGAGACGTACCAGTTTACTACACCAACTTACTATCTTACTCACAAGTTAGTAAGGCGAAATTTATCTACATCAAATAACCCTTTGTCTGTCAGCTTTAAAGATGGTATTACAGTCAAAGAAAGAAAAGAAAGTAACATAAAAGGATCTCTAATGACATTATTGCCCAATATTTTGCATGCTTCATTAACTGTCTTGACATTAGCAATCACTAATTCTATTGGCTTATCAGACATTAACCCGGCGATAGGAAGTGGCAAATTCGCTATGATCTGTCCATTGTAAGCTACAGATAGCCCTCATCCAATTGAGCAAATATGTCTCGCAGCTACCATCATATCGCTATCACTCATTCCAGCCACAACGAGATTGTGCGAATCATGTGCCACACTACTGACAATAGCCCTCTTCTCAATACCCAGACCTTGAACGAAACCTAAACCTACGTTTCCTGTTTTATGATGACGCTCAATTACAACAAGCTTGGCTATATCCCTTCTGGGATCTGCTACTGCAAATCCATCATCCAATTTTGCTTGAAGTATTCGCTTTTCTGTGATGATCTGACCGGGAGTAACTCCAATGACTTGAACCCATGAGCCGCGACCGGGAATTCTAAAGATATAGTCATTATCTAATGATTTAACGCGCATAGTATTTTCTAGAAGATCAGATGTTGATGATCTATAATCATAATCTTCAAGGATCACACCGCTACTATTGTTTTTTCCTACTTCCATTCCATCAATAAATACTGAAGAAATCTTGAACGAATTCCGATCATCTAAGAGCATGAAATCTGCCCTGAATTCCGGTGCAATTGCCCCCTGATCTTTTATTCTGAAATATCGTGCAGTATTGATTGAAGCCATCTGAATTGCTCTAATTGGTGTTACACCATAGGAAATTGCTCTACGTACAAGGTAGTCAAGGTGTCCATTTTCTTTTAGATCGATTGGGTCACGATCATCTGAAACATCATCTTGAAGCTATTAAATTCGTTAATAAGTGGGACTAAGGCTTGTAAATTTTTCTCCTGGGTCATACCCTTACGCAATTTCTCTAATGCTTCATCGAGCTTGGAACATTCATGATCGCTACCAAGACCTGCAACAATATAGGCGTTCAAGGATTTTGCTGAAAGAAGAGGAGCGTGTCAGTCTTTGGGTCGGTATCCTACTACTAACAATTTGGATAGAACCTCTTCATCATCTGATAAAACTCCACCATAATTCATCATTTCTCCCAATCCAATAATACGGTCTGAGTATCGATGTACATAATCGTTTATGTCGTTATCAAGAATTTTGGCACCAGATGTTTCCATAGGTGTGGCAGGTACGCATGAAGGCATCATAAGATAAATTTTATAGACATGGGAAGACATTGGGATATTGGCTGCCTTTGCGATAGGATTCGGAATATTTCGTGGATACTTCTTTGGGAAGATGAAGGCTGTTTACTCAACAAGCATGCCCAAACTAAACTCTAGTCTTTTTCTACGTACTCCAGTAGTACATATGACACACCTAAAGGTTGAGGATATATCGTGTGGCATAGCATAGCATAAACGAGAGCACCTATATAACATAGGGTCTCTTGTAGCCGAATTGGAGTATTACTTGTTGTTGATAACCGTTTCAAGCAGCGTTTCTGTCTCCAAAGAGGCATGACATAAAACACAGATAAAACCGACTCAATATTCATGATAAAAGTTAGCCAGGTTAATATGACAGAGCTGGGAAGATAAAATGTTTTATTATGTCGCTTTTTATAATATATTTAACAGTATTTTTTGTGGCTCAAATCAATCAATCAAACTTCGGAAACTGCGTTCTACTTATTCGAGTATTTGCGTTTTCATGCGTAAACTGTGTCTATCTTACTAACAGTCATAATGAGCGAACGTATTGATATTCCTTGTTTTAATTTGTTCCATATGTAATGGATGAATCCCTGTCTGGTTT
>JBAVTY010000223.1:0-5814 GCA_049696495.1 Candidatus Nitrosopolaris sp. | reverse complement strand
ACCATAGGATTTTACTTTTGTCACAATTAAATCGATTGTAGGTATATTTGAGCAAAAAAATAAAGCTATGATTACCTCGCTTCCGCTTAGCCTTAGAGGAATGTTCATAAAGTATTCTTGCATTTCATGATACATCCTTTCAATGATTTCTCCGTAGGATGATTTGTTCACAGCTACCATTAAAAGAAACTCGATATAACCAGTTAAATTCGTAGAAGACATGTCACGAATAATACTAAAATCTATAATATGATGTTGCCCCATTTTTTCTATTCTTCTTGTTGCAGTTCTAGGCGATATAGATGCTTCTTTTGCAATGTCTGCAATTTCCATCCTAGCATTAGATAAGAGACACTTTATTATTTTTAAATCGGAGATGCTGATATTCATGGATGGTGGGTTTATCATTGCAAACCTATACTCGCTAGTTGCTGGTTTCAATAAATTAGTAATCAACTCAATCTTGTCTTCAGCTTCTGGTCTAACTAAAAGCAAAAATATAGCGTCTCCTCCTAGTTGGTGGGCATAGCCCAAAACATCGCCTAAAAGATTCAGCTGATTAAAGACATAGTCTTTTTCTTTCGATTTATCGATATTCCTTACTACCAAAAAGCATTGCTTTTCATATCCAAATATTGCCGGGTTTACCATTACAATGAATTTTTTTATTATCCCCTTAGCTATCATCTTTTTAACCCTTGTCTTAACAGCATTAGCACTTATGCCCACTGTTGAGGCTATAGTTCTATAAGGAGTTCTACAATTGGTATAGAGTAAGCTCAGAATATGTAAATCCACTTTATCTACTGAAACTCCTGCTCCTGTTGTTATTGTCTGTTCCAATATATACTAACTAACATATCTGACACTCTTAAGAATTTCTAGCTGATTTATGCAGCTAGGCTTGCGCCACTATTAAGTAGCATAATCTATGTGACTAAAGATGAAAGAACATGATCGTTCGTCAAAAATATTATACGGCTTCAGTCACAATGAAAGTTGAGAATCTCACCAAAGTGTATGCATCTGCATCAGGCAAGGTAGTATCCCTAAATGACGTTACCCTCTCAGTGAATAAGGGCGAATTTGTAGCCGTTGTCGGTCCATCTGGAAGTGGAAAATCTACGTTGTTAAATATGCTAGGGGCTTTAGACAGACCGACTTCAGGTAAAGTGTTTTTGGATGGAATAGATATTTTTTCTCTAAATGACACTCAACTTGCAACCATGAGGAATAATACGCTAGGCTTTATTTTTCAATCGTATAATCTGATTAACAGGACAACTGTACTTAAGAATGTAGAGTTTCCCGGCATTGTAGGTGGTATGAGTGACGGTGATAGAACTCGTCTCGCCTTAAAGCTATTGGACTTCCTTGGAATAAAAAACAAGGCTAAATACAAACCGCTTAATCTAAGCGGTGGTCAACAACAAAGAGTTGCTATAGCAAGGGCACTTATGAATGATCCCAAGATCATTCTTGCTGATGAACCTACAGGAAACTTGGATTCGAAAACAGCAGCAGAGGTTTTTAATTTACTGACCCTGTTGTCTCGTGAATTTAAAAGGACAATAATCATGGTAACGCATAGTCCTGAACTTGCAGCAGCTACAGATAGAGCAATACATATCAGAGATGGAGCTATCGAAAAGGACGTCATAAATGTTAAAAGACAGGTTTAATTTTATTTTTGCGATACTCTATCATAATACTTTTAGTATCGCCCTACATAGCCAAAGTATCGTTTGCTCAGACGCAGCCACCACAGCACTTTAACACCTCTGCTCCGCCTTCATTGTTTTTTAAGTCTGTATGGATAGGCAGTTTGTTTAGCAGTATTAGACTATTCCAAACTAGGCAAAGGTGTGTTGTGATATATGTCCATTACGTAGTTTGTGGAACAACTTATCTGACAAATAAAAAAGTTTTCTGTCCAATTGTGCAGCTGGCCTTACACCAGCAATAAGTAGTACAATCTGAGTGACTAAAGATGATAGAACATGATGATTGGTCAACAATATTATGTGACCTTCGAAGCCACAATTAGGGATCGCCGTCTGAAATTTATTTCCTTCAAAAGGCGATTTTAAGCCTTGCAGCAGATTTAATGTTTGGAGACAAAGTAGTGGTCGAATTGAGTGAAATTTTCAACATAGTGATGGATAATTTACGAATGTTATTGAAAATTAAAAGGAGTCGTGTTAGTGAGAAGGACATCGACCAACGTGTAACAAAGAATGCAATGGTACAAAATCTGATAAAGTATTTCGTAGAAAAGTGCACTATATCGGTGCCCTTTGGGATAATATCATTAGTTCGCGACGTTAGAAAAGAATGTGAACATTATTGTGAATGGTTACCCATCATTCCGTACTGTGTTAAAAAAAACAAAAAAAGGGAGTATAGACGGAATGATAAGAAAAAGACATAAGTAGACAAACACAGAAGGAAAAGCAGTGGCTCGTTTGGATCGATAACGATGGTTGACACTTCTATGATTTGCTGCTATGTTAACATTTTCAAGATAGCTGATAAATTTTGTGTCAAATTTCTTCAAATAATATAAATACTATATCACCTACGATCATGATAGGAGGATAATATTGACCTGCAAAGGTATATGCTCTCGTCATAAAGCACCGAAGCCGGTTGGTAGTGGCCGTTATTCTACTGGGCAGAAACGATGTCAAGTATGTGAGATCTTCCTAAAATGGGATGGATTATGGTGTCCATGCTGTAGTTATAGGCTCAGGACAAAGCCACGCAACTTAAAATACAAAGCGAAGTTGAGAAGGAAGGAAATAGCGAACTCTAGATTACTAGTATCTTCGTCATATCATTAACAATAACAGCTAATTGAGTTTTCGCCTGCTAGGTAAAAAGCGATATAAGATGTCATTTCATTCATGGCTGCAAATTTCGTCTCCCCTGCGGAATGACATTAAGACCTATTAATAAAAAGAAAAATGAAAGATTAAGGCAAAATCAACACCTAACAAAGATTATTGAATACCCTTTAGAGGGTTATTGATTCAATTGCAAAAAAAGTAGATGATCCATTATAATCACTGCAACTATCAAGCATTTTCATTATTTTAGAAAGCCTTGCAAGATTCTGTTGACTATTTTCTGAAGCATACAATACTCCCATTCATTCTTTACATACAATTGGTACCAACCACAAGCCAACGAACTAGATATAAGGATATCAAGTCTCTTTTATATTGCTACCGCGAAAGTAAAAATTTTACACGTAAGAACAGGCAAATTTACGATAATTGACGATAAAGGAGTGGTAGGATAGTTGATGCATCCTGACTCAAATCAGACTCCACGACAACTTTATTATAGTAAAATTGTAAATCTAAGCATCCAAGTGATATATACTAAATCTCGTGAATTCAATTGAGACTTTAACACCCGCAGGGAATACAATAATGGGGGTGTGTTAGTAGTGGGTTATCATTAGGCCTCGAGAGTCTCCATCATGGAGTACCATTATGGGGTCATATTTGCTATTGGTTTGCTTACAGAAGACCGAGACCAAGAGTTAACTTTAGAAATGAATGTGACAGGGTTGTTCATCATAAGTGACAAACCCTTTAGCGTTATACATGTCATTGTATGTATACTTATAATTGCAATGTACAGTATCATTTAATAGATGGCGAATTCAAGAATTTCTTGTTGTGAACAGAAGATTGGTTCTGTGCAGTTATCACAATATATTATCTCAAGTTGTTCGATTCGTCTAAGGAGCACTTGTTTTCAAAAAAGAATTCTTCCGAATAGGAAGAACTGTCGTGTGATAAAATTTGCAAACCTCCTTTAAATTACATAGTTTACAATTTGGTTTTATCGGAAGGCAAATATTCTGACCATACATAACAAAAGTGTCATTAACTTTTAGCCAATATTTTTTAGCAAGAATCCGACTAAGCTCAATCTCGGTTTTTTCTGGACTTTTAGTGTTAACAAGTCCTAGTCTGTTTGAAATCCTGTGAACATGAATATCAACAGGTATTGCAGCCTTATTAAACCCATATACTAGCACACAGTTTGCGGTCTTCCTTCCGACACCTGGTAATTCGAGAAGCTTTTGAATATCGCTTGGAACTTCTCCATTAAAGCGTTCGACTATTAATTGCGAAACTTCTGTTATCCGCTTAGCTTTGATATTGTAAAAACCAATACTGTGAATTATTGCTTTAATCTCTTCTATATCGGCTTTAGCAAGTTCTTCTGGATTTTTGAATTTTCTAAATAACTTGTTGACAACTCTTGTCGTAATTTCATCTCTTGTTCTGGCTGATAGAATAGTTCCAATAAGGATTTTGAACGGATCGTGTTGCTCCTCGATTTGTAATCCTTTAAGTGCAGTAGGCCTAGCTAGCTTTTTGTAAGAGAGAGTTTGTTTCATTTTCTTGATTATCTCATACATAGGGGTAGTCATCAAAATCAAATAATTAATTATATACGGAGAAATATAATAACCCATAGAAAGTGTTACTAGGCAATTCCTCGCTTTCACGATATAATAACAGAATACTCCGAGTTTGACAGAATGCTATCTTTCAATGACAACCATGTAGTTTCATTATTATGCTTTGTCACTATATCAGGAGCATTGCTAGGGATAACTTTTGTTCAATTCTGTTAAAATGGAATACGTCTGTATAACTCGAGTCACACTGTGTAGACATTATCGGCCGATACAGCTGGAGCTTCGACAATGTCAACTGCAGAATATATACGATTAATATATCTAAGATATCTCTATTATTAATATGACTAAATATAACGAAGTTTCTGACAGACGATACATTAACAATCCAAAGAATGGATATACAAGAGTGATAGAAGACAGAGAGGGCGCAAAGCATCTACAAATTTTCTTTAACGGCAGCTGGAGACACGATCATAAATGCCGAGAATTTACGAATAAAGAGTGTAGAAAAATATAAACTCTACAATATATAACGTAAAAGAATAAAAAATCGAGAAATTTGGTACCAATTATAACAAAAAAGAACTCGAGATAAGACAAATATCCTACAAAATGTATGAAGTGTCTTACATTCTTAGATTACACTACCATAAAATCTATGATAAAAACATTGGAGAAAAATTTAAAGAAAAATAAAAACCTCTCCAGGAGTCGTAATCTTACAAGAGATGTAACATATTCTCAGATCTCTTCTCCATGCTGGCATTATTGCCCTGTTTGCAGTAGATCTATACGGCGTCATCAGACTCTGGTTTGAAACTAATACATGATCGACTCCAGAGGTTGATAAAAGATTGCGACGCCAATTCTTGTCTAGTAATACCCAATCACTTAACTTGGACCGTCACAATGTGGTATTTCGAGGCTGATGTTTCAATATCATATAAAGGCAAGTCATTCCATGTCAGCTGGAAAGTTGCGTAGAATACTCTAGTTGTTTTCTATAGTAAGGTCTGGAAGGACAGTAAATACATGATAAGAGGAGAACTGCAAGGATATCCGCGTAAGCCTCTCGACGACGCATTCGATGAAAGTAACCTGAAGATTTTCATTCATTGCTACTTTGAAGCTTACTTTGTAGAAAAAAGATTTCTCTTTCCGCATAGGTCATGTCTGCTGGAAGTATACATCATTTTGGATACTTGTTGCATACCCACATTAAAAATTCATCTTCCAACCATTTGATTAATTCATGCTGTGAAAATAAGAGGTAGAAAGAAGACATCGGTGCAGAAAGATCTGCTGATGAGAAGCAGCTGCTTTAGTTATGTCATATATCCCAGATTCCGATTATCTGTACAGATATG
>JBAVTY010000222.1:0-3776 GCA_049696495.1 Candidatus Nitrosopolaris sp. | reverse complement strand
ATTGACAGTTAATTTTACTAACCTAAGACCTAAAATTTGAGTATAAAAATCAATATTTTTCTGCGGATCAGGAGTCAAGAGTCGTTTCCACAATTTTGGAAGATCCTACCGGTCACCGGGGGAAGGTATATGAACTGACTGGTCCTCGATCAGAAGACATGAATGAGATCGCAAAAGAATACGCGACCGCACTATAACTGGCCCTAACGTAGCAAACGACACAAACATGACCAAACGGTGGTCTTGTCAGGACGTGTAACAACTAATGCTATTATCACCATACTACTTACTGGTTAATGGAAGTTAATTTCTCTTCCATATACTTTAAATTCTCTTGGCTTTCCATCTTTAAGCACATCCTTACTACAATACTTCAGCGAATACGCGGCCATGGTATCAAGGATAGGTTGAAGTGCTAAACCTTTTTCAGTAGGCTGGTATTCAACCCTGACAGGTTTTTCATTAGAATAAACTTTGCGCTTTATTAATCCATGTTTCTCCATCTCCCTTAACCTTACGGAAAGAGTCTTTGGACTGCCGTCTTCTATGGAGTTTAATAACTGGTTAAACCTGTTCTGTTGGCTATTTATCATATTTCTTAAAATCAAGATTGCAAACCTTTTCCCAACGATGTTGAAGGTATTGTTGATTGGGTAACGTGTCAGTGTAGCCTCAGTACTAGGTATAGATCTTCGTGCATCATTGTTGATGCTATCGGGGTGTCGACATTAGTTGCACTAGATCTGCCAGCCTTCATACTCACGATAACGATTGGTAGTTTTCGGCTATATGCTTACTTATTAATAGTTAATATATGCTTTTACGGTAACTTCTGACTTACTACATACTTTATATGTAATTACCTCATTATACTAGATATGGTTATATTGCCACATTCTAATAATAGTAATAAGTCTTCAATCACTCATGAAACAACACCAATTTGTACTACCTTAGCCAAATGCCCTGGTTGTAACAACGAAAAGATAATCACGGATTCTGAGTCTGGGGAGGTAATCTGTAGCAAGTGTGGCCGAGTGCTTTCCGATATGTTACTGGAAATTGGGCCTGAGTGGCGTACTTTTGCTGCTGACGAAACAGAGGCAAAGGCTAGAACTGGAATGCCTAAATCTCTGGCTCGTCATGATATGGGGTTATCAACAATCATTGGAAGAGTTGACAGAGATGCAAGTGGTAACAAACTTGATCCAACTATGCGTATAAGGATGAACAGATTAGCTACATGGGATATGAGGTCTCGATTGCATACTCCCAAAGATAGAAGTCTTAACCAAGCATTCTTCCAATTGGATGTATTAAAAGATAAGCTAGGATTGTCAGATAGCATAGTTGAGAAAACGGCATACATATACAGGAAGGCCCAATCAAGGAATCTTACTCGTGGCAGAACCGTTTCTGGAGTCTTAGCTGCAGCTGTATATATTGCGTGTAGAGAAATGGGAGCTCACAGAACATTGGACGACATAGCGACAGCCTGTAATGTAAAACGTAAAGAAGTGTCAAGAGATTTTAGAAGACTTCATAGTAGACTTGACCTTAAAATCCCACAACAAGATCCTATGAAATGTATAGCCAAGGTTGCAAACAAAGTCAAACTAAGTGAAAAGACAAAACGGAAGGCAGCAGAAATTATGAGCAATGTCATGAAAGAAGAAATATCCGCAGGAAAAGACCCCATGGGACTGGCGGCATCTGTACTTTACTTATCAAGTATTAAATCTGGAGAGGCTGTTACTCAAACAAGTATTGCAGAGGCAGCCGGAGTTACCGAAGTTACTGTGAGAAACAGATTCAAGGATCTAAAATCCAAGCTTCGATTAAATTAGATTCTATTGCATGTTGTTCACTGTCTCCGCGCGTTCACAAGCCGACTACTTATACCATAGATATACCAATAGTATAAATTCCCACGATTATGAGAAGCCTATCATATATTACTACAGCAGAGACATATCCAGTTTATAGTACGAGATTATACCACAAAAAAAGGTTATTAATATATGCGGGATATAGCATTTAAGATGAAGGCAGCCATTTTTGAAAAACCTGGTTTGGAGAATTTAATGTAGAAGAACCGACCCTATGTTAGGAAGATAAAATGTCAACCATGTATGGAAGCAGCACAATTAATAAACCATGGTATGCGTTGCCAATATCTGCTCTGATTTGATCAAATCCTCTGAACATATCGTCAAAGAATCTTCTTCTTCCACCAAAGAATCTGTTACGCCAGTCAAATGGTTCTATTTCGTCTGAAGTCAAATACCAGCGTGGTGATCGGTTCGTTTAGGGCGTGGGGAGTCACCATGCCATAACTCTATCCCACAGTAATTGTAATTAGGCGTCGTCATCTCGATGGCTTCTTGGCTCTGATACTGAGGCTGACCCTTGAAACTTACATCCGACGTTTTTAGTGTGGCCAAAGATTGTTGATTGATACGCAATCCTCTAAAGGAGATAGTCGTGATGCTTTCCAAGCCGGCATTATGCCAGCTCCCAGGCTTAATAGTAGTGAAAGAACCCAGACATGAAGAAGATCACTCGGAATTAATATCGGGTCTTCTGGGAAGTCTAAACATAGCAATTCTCATGTCTATCCTATATCTTATAACACACATCCTCAGACCAATTTTTTCTGCAAAAGCGATCCTTACATAGTTACGTACACAAAAGGTTTTTTATTTTCAGGTCTTCTCCTAATATGTGCAAAATGACATAGATACAGCTGAATTTTTCAATCGATTTTCCTTGTCTAATTTTGAAGATATGGCAGGAAAAAGCAGTAAAGATATATCTTCCAGGCTGAAATCTTTAGAAGAAAGATTTCAAAATGACATTAAAGGATTAACAGAACTCTCTGTTGGCAATAAAACAAGGACCGATCTACTCCGTTCTGTGAATACTGTTGAATTCATACTAAAAGGCATTGTCAATGAGTCCTCCTTGAAGACACAAACAGAATATATTAATTACTTGATATCAAAATTAATACTTTGTCAGAAAACAGTCGTGTTGCTTGTGAACATTCTCGTAAATAAGCATAATCGTTTCGAAATCCTATGGAAAAAACATGATGAAAAGAATAATTCTAACACAAAAGATGACCGATATCCCTTTCACAAAATCTGTGAATTATATGGACAAATTTACGGAATATGTCAAAATATAGGAACTGCAATTCGTGATTACTTTGATTTATACCAAAAAATAAAATCCAATATTTCTAAAAGAGAAAAGGATTTCAAATCTTTACCTGTTCAAGATCCAGAAATTCAAGTATCTGAGAGAATTGATGAGATAAAAAGAGAGACTGAAAATTGTCTCCTAGTCAACCCGTCAGAAAGTATATTGGGACTTTCCGCAGTGAGAATTGGATTAGAGAGTCTTATTATTATTAAAATTGGAGATAAAATGAGACAACACATTAGAATGAAATCTCCAAGTAATGACATAGACATAAGATTCACTTCTAAATTCAAAACAGAAGATGTATTTCATATAATTAAAGAACTTTTTCCGACACAGAAGGAGTATGAAGCTTTAGATAAAATATATGCTATGTCTAGCAAGGCAATTCATCGAGCTATTTCATATCCCAACTATATCAGCTGGGGATGTTTTTCATTTGCTACGGAGGAATTAGAAAAGACGATAGACAGACTGAATCCAGATGATGCGATATTAGAAAACATTATCCTTCAATTGCAAAATGAAGAAAAGATTTGTCTCATTTAACACTTACAGATGCCCCGCAG
>JBAVTY010000221.1:0-2337 GCA_049696495.1 Candidatus Nitrosopolaris sp. | reverse complement strand
TGGATGTGGCTACAGAGAAAAGCCATTGATAATAGTACGTTCAGAAATCAATCAGATATTGGACAAGCAGTACAGGAATGGACTGAGAATTACAATGCTACTCATGGGAGAAGGATAACTGACATCTTACAGATAGGAGTAATGCGATCGGTTACATAACTCTTAAGTTAGTATTTGTACTGGATGAGTCGTGATCGGAAAGCTTGTTGACTGAAAAGGCAGAATAGCCAGAAAGCTGAGAATTTCGGTCACAGATAAGTGCAACTTTGCATGTCTTTTCTGCATGCCTCATAAAAACGAGGTAAAGTGGATTCCCCAGGAAGATATTCTTAGCTTTGAAGAAATCATTAGGATAACGAAGGTTCTTTGTTCACTTGGCATAGGTTTGTATGATATGGTCGTGCTAGATAGGAAAATGTCAAAAATGAATCCAATTTATCTCCATAAGGGGTTTAAAAAAAATAGATGAAAAGGTTAGGATTTGTATTCTGAGCTATCTACAAAAAAAGAATCGTGATTTTAATAGAAATATTTTCAAACGGTTGAAGGTTAATTGGTACACAACCCCGTGTTAGAATAGTCTGGAGATCCAGGAAAGAGCCCAAATGTACGCAGAGGCGTATTATTCAATTAATGAAGCCTACATAACGCGCCAGCGCCACTACACTTTTCTTGTGGTTTTTTTGCTTTTTTGCATTTTCTACTCTATACTTTTGTTTGTACTTCTCGTCAAGACATTCGCATATCAAGCGCGAAGACATACACTGCCAATAGGCTTTCTACATTGGAAAATAACCAACTCCATTATTATAACGTTATCAGTGATCAGGATGTAAGTTTAGGTAGCCGATCAGCACATCAAACAATTTATGGCTCTGCGTGTAATGGGACGGCATGCACGATTACAAATTACGAAATATTTACTGTTCAACCTGGTGTTAACCATCCGGTAGCATATACCATCCGTTATTCTGGATATACTGGAAATTACAACGATTCTATCGCAGAAGGTGAATTCGTTTACAATATCTTCAACGGCTAATGATAATGATAATAATAGCAACGCAGCGACTAACCAGAATAATAATAACAATAATTGTGTTCCTGACTGCCACCAAGGCAATAAAAATGTGGAGAAGATTTGGCTAAATTTGAAGGTGTAGAGGAAGAGTATATAGCAGAATCGCCAAATAATATACTGAATAACCCTGATCCTGTAATATTGGAACGGCTAACGCGGTTTTATTCAAAACGGCGTAAAAGCATATTCGGTTAGTATATGAATATCAAAATACAGCATAGCTATCCTCACAGGAATCTTACTGATGTAAACCTAATGACCTCAGGGGAACAAAGATAATCAAGATCTCTAATAGGAGATTAGAAGATTGTAACACCAACGTATCTCCTAGTTAGTCTTTAATTCTTTTATCATTTCCTTGGAAGTAGTCAGTCCGGCCTAAAAATCTTATAATTCGTTGTCGAGTATACATATACCGAAGCAAATTTATCGATTTAAAATGAATTATTTGAAATTCTTTTATCTGTAACTATTATTAAATCGATTGTCACTTCGTATACTATCTTGTCAAACCTTGATGGAAATACAACGTTTGGCATAGTTGTTGTTATTATTGCAATGATGCTCATCATTGATAGCAGTTCATTCTTAAATATGGCCCTAAGCAAACCCTCGTCATGGCGTGTTCCATTACCAACTAGTGGCGGAATATCAATTAATAGTAATGGCGGTAATGGCTCGTCAAATTTAAATCGCCTTTATAAGCAATTCACTTCTACTTATCTTTTCACCCCTCTATCATCCGCCTACACTTCAGGTGGTAATAACACCGGTGCTGGTAATAGTAATAAGGCGGTAATGATCGGCTTTGATGATGGATGGAAAAGTCAAATCACATATGCAAAACCCATTTTAGACAAATATGGTCTTAAGGCTAGCTTCTTTGTTGTATGCAATTATGCTAACTCTGGAAATATAAGACGTATGAACTGGCAGGATATTGCATCATTGCAACAGGATGGTATGGATATAGAATCACACACTATGGATCATAAACCGCTCAGTATGCTCTCATGGAATGGTTTACTATATGAAATAGCTGGTTCTAAACAATGTCTTGCTAACCATGGTATTAATTCATCAATCTTTGCGTATCCATTCAACCAAGGATCGAATATTCCGTCAGTTATTGACATAGTCTCTAAATATTACAGTTTTGCTAGGACCGGTACGTTTCCTCTTATGTCATTGAACTGTAACGGGTATGCCAATATGAAACCAGAACAACCTGATTGTAGAACATATTTACCTGATGG
>JBAVTY010000220.1:0-3058 GCA_049696495.1 Candidatus Nitrosopolaris sp. | reverse complement strand
ACTACAATTTCAAGCCAAATGGTTCAGTAACAGAATTGCATGTTTGCGAAAGTAATTCTGTATATCTTCTTACATCGTAAGAATAAGTTCTGTTATCTATTATATCAATAGGAATTGCTCTACTATTTTGAGATCTAGTTTGATAATAATCTGTTATAACATACTGCAGAATCTCTCCAGCCCTAAGGAATTTTCCCTCGCTATTTAGCTTCATTAATGCATTGTTCTCAATAGTATTTCTGTGTTGATAGTTATTCGAATTTTTTGAAAGTCGTTTAGTAAAGACCAATTCCTCAAGTGGAACGTTATTTTCCTTTAGAAGTCGTACATATTTATGAAAAGTATCCTTGACTTTTGACATCAGTGTTTTGACTTCGTTAATGTTATTTCCTGTAGCCATTAATTCTAAAATTTCGCTTTGACATCTAGAGAAAAGCGGAGGAGTATCATGTCTTCTTTCTTCTATCCCTCTTAATTTTAATATGCCATCTTCAAATACGCCAAAGTACCTGTTTGGTACGGGTAGATTATGATGATTCTTTATTTTAGAATGGACAAAAACAATCCATTTGTATATCCCTTCAAATGATATTGCAAAACCTGTTTCTTTTTCGATCGATTGTTTCAATTCTGAACATTCTTCGTAATATTGTTTTTTTGTGTAATTGTTATTACTCCCTCCTTTCTTCTTGACCCAAATTGAGTCCACTATACCATGTAGAACTTCGAATCCATATATTTCAGCTATTTTTACTGCTTGTAATAAGATTTGTCTGTCAAAAGCGCATACCGCAATATGGGCATCAATCCTACCAAATTTTGCATTATTAAATCCAAGATATCCAAATGAAGTTACTAATATCCATTTTAAAGAGGACTGTCGTGTTTTATAAATGGCTTTTAATTTTGAATTAGAAGCGACATTACTATTACTATCATTATTTAGCTCCTTGTATTTTGCACGTTTATCTAATACAATCTTTAAAGACGTTGGTATTATGCCAATTTTCTTCTCACATATATTATAGTCTAACTCAGGTACTCTTAATCTGGAATTAGGACAACAGCTGCACCTTATTGTTTCTGCTGACAAATTCTTTTTTAACATAATATTAGGATATAGAGATACAAAGTCAAATTCAGCTACATTCTCATGCACTCCAATCTCAGGATCAAAAATAAGTCCTCCTCGATCTGCTGCGAGGAGTTCTTCATATGTCTTGAAGTGTTCAGCAAGGGTTGGTTTCCAAGGTATCAGAATTTCCTTTTTTGTAGCATAGTAAAACTGTAAACTGCTCAGGCACTTTCCTATGGATGCTCTGGCTGCTGTATGAAGTGGCATTCTACAAATTCTAGCTATCTCGTAAAGACCTTCTAAGCCGGAGTCATTGTATATAAATGAATTATTAATATCAATGTGTATCCTTCCAAGCAACTTTACAGCAGTTGGTTTGAAGTATGTTCTGCCATATGAAAAATAAGATATACCTTTTTTTACAGGTTTCTTTAATGGTTTTGATGATTCTCTACCCAAAATCAAGTTTTCTTCAATATCATTTTCTTCAGCTCTGTGAATGAGGTAGGGAAAATCAAATGAATCTCCATTATCTGTAAATATGAAATCTGGATCAAATTTACCTACTTCTTTTGTGAGTTCGTTTATCATATCAATTTCTGATTCACTTTGAATTTTAATAGTTTCAGAGTCTCCTGCTACTGTAATTACTATCGATCTAATCTTATCTGTGTATTTTGGTATGCTACCTTCTTTCTTTGTATTTATTTTCAGATGAATACTCTTAAAGTAAGGTACCTTGTAATTGGTAGACCAGACACTATCATTGAGATGCCATCCTAGACCTGAACCGTTGCTAACTACTTTACAAAATGCTAGTGGAAAAATATCATGTTCATAAAAGTAAGATTGTGCCAGCAACAAGTCCACATTATATAGCCTAATCTTACAAAAGCTGTTGTCACCGTATATTGATTCAATCATTCTTGCTAAAAGTAGCGCTTTCGTTGAATCAACCAACGTCAGCTTTAGGATCTCAGATCTTGTGATATCAGTAATTCTTTCATAATGTGATTCGAATTCACAATATTTGACCAAATTTGATATCCTTTTATCTTTCCCAAATAGAATTGAATTAAGAATGGTTTTGTCATCTGATGCAGCGTAGATTGAATGAGTCCAGATATCATCTTCTATTCTTATAGTTGCCGCACTGTCTTTTTCTTGCTTTATCCAAAAAACCATTTTATCGTTTAGTGGATATGCATCAAATAACCATCCAGATACCGCAGTATTCAATGTTTATCTTGCTTTAAACTATCATATTTTTTAATATTCGATATAAAGAAGCATCCTGGATACTCCTTCAGCAACAACCTCAAATATCACTTCATAGCGTACTTTCAATGACTTAAATAAAGCGAAAAGCTGCATTCTTCGCAAAAGTATCCTAGCCTATCAAATTCAGAATGTAATGTCATGACATCGTAGCAGCGCGGACATTCGATTTCCTGTTCAATAGGTACATTTTCTTCCTTCGTGACTTGGCTAACGCGCTCTTCCTTAGCCTTTTCTATTTGTTGCACTAGCCTTTTTGACATTGTAAGTTGAGCATCATTTCTTCTAATATATGATGAAGAACCTCTGGGAGAGGGAGAGGCATTGGCCACGTAAATTAATTGAAGAACCCTCCCCTCCCCGTCTGACAAGTACTGTTCAATATTAATACAACCACGAGTATCCATGTTAGGAAACAATGGCAGATAACGATACAGAAGAATCTTCTCCGGTGGTTAAACAGGATAATATTAATGAAATTCCTAAGACTTCGCCGGATCTAGAAATTCAGGATATTCAAGGAATTGGTCCTACTACAGCAAAGAAGCTAAAAGAAGCAGGTATTGTATCAGTAATGGATTTGGCAGTAACAAGTGCCGACGAGTTGGCTGTGGACATTAATGCCTCAAAGGAAAGTGCTGCCACATTTATTATGGCTGCCCAGAAACTTCTTAGAGATTCTCATATAATAGAAAAAGAATTTGT
>JBAVTY010000219.1:0-4446 GCA_049696495.1 Candidatus Nitrosopolaris sp. | reverse complement strand
GCCTACGGTAATTTCTTCTCCACTGGGCAACTCCTGGCTCTTTTCTTTGTATCCTTTTAAATGGTCCTCCACTTCCTAATCTGTATTATATTCAAAAGAAGGACTTAAAAGTTAAAAGATGAGGGATATCAACGTGAAAGTTCGATAATCGCTATGCTTCTTG
Source organism: Candidatus Nitrosopolaris sp. (assembly GCA_049696495.1). Lineage (GTDB taxonomy): Archaea > Thermoproteota > Nitrososphaeria > Nitrososphaerales > Nitrososphaeraceae > Nitrosopolaris. The sequence continues at coordinate 4,283 of JBAVTY010000219.1, read as the reverse complement.
CCTCCAGAATATTTAGAATAGCCTTCTCAAGATCATGTTGTGTTATTTGCCCGAAATCCCAGGCGTCGATGAATCTCCTGTACTCTTGTTCTAGTATCTTTGCTGTCTCTTGAAATTCTACCATTTTCTGTGGACTATCGGGTGATTTGTAGCCCTTAGCAATCATAATCGGACATCTTTTGTCGCCTTCGAGTGGAATATACCATGCATCTTTTGCGAATTCATAGCGCCCTGTGCTTAGGGTGTTATACATACGCATAAGTTCCTCGTTTGAGAGCTGTTGCAAGTCATTGAGCCATCTTTGCTCATGCAATTTGGCTAACGTCTTATCACTCATTTTCCTTTCGGTACAGGTTCCAAACACCAAGTGTACCTATATATATAGACATACAGCTAAAAATACATTTTCTTCAAATTAAAATCTCTAGCAGATAATAATTTAACCTGTCTACGAGCTTTGATTAGACATATTGCAAACTAAAGTTTGAGAATCTAATGATTTAATTCGCAATACCTCATAAAAATCGCTTTGATCCTTTCGATTCCTTGTATATCGTCGACGAATTTCGCAGTTTGGGTAGTGACAAATTGTTTCCAATCTCTTCCGCGTGCCATCCTAGACCTAATTTCTGTACCAGATAGGTCGTCTCGTCTATAAAGACCAGGTTGGATGACTTCAATTCCCCGTTCTTTATACAGTAGACCTGTAAACAGATCATTTGAAAAAACCAACTGATATTTAGGAACCATAATGTCAAGCTGGTACGTCCAGAGAGGGTGGGAGCTTACATCAGGGACAGGAATCATCAATATTCTTTTGATATCAATTCCGTGGTCTGCATCGAGTGAATCTTTTATCATTTGAATCCTTTCACCCGCGGTGAAAGGATTCCTCATTTCATGGCTTATCTGTGCGCTACCTATTACAATTACAAGCTCTTCAACCTTTTCTAACGCAAACTTGATCGTAGCCATGTGTCCTAAATGAAATGGTTGAAATCTGCCGACAAATATACCACGCGACATTATATACTGGCAGTAGGCTCGATAATTTAAAGTAATTTTGATTCTATGATGGATTCTTTTCAAGAGAAAGAAAACAATGATGATATTTTAATCTGATCATTTTTTCGATCTAGGACATGATTTTTATCTTTCTATATTAATAGAAAGACAGATCTTTGTGCTAACAATAGAGGGTTCATACGGTGAAGGCGGAGGTCAAATTCTGCGTAGCGCGGTTTCTTTATCTGCGATAACTGGGAAATCTATAGAAGTAATCAATATTCGAGCGAAACGTCATAATCCTGGACTTAGACCACAGCATATGCAAGCTACTAGGGCTGTAGCAGAGATATTCCACGCAAGGGTAGAAAATCTCAAAGTGGGCGCCGAATGGATAAGATTTATTCCAAAACCTGACAGCTATGAAGATCGCGAATTAAAAATTGATACTGGAACCGCGGGCAGTATTCCGATGATATTACAAACTATTATTCCTGCCGTAGCGTTATCAGGCAAAAGCCTAAGTGTTCAGATTATTGGAGGTACCGATGTGAAGATGAGCCCTACTGCTGATTATCTGCGTTTGGTCGTACTCAAGGCTTATAAAAGTATAGGAATAAATTTCAGCTTAAATATCCTCAAAAGAGGATACTATCCAAAGGGAGGAGGAGTAATACAGGCAGAGATTAGTCCATGTAAAAACACAAGGTCATTAGACTTCTTGAATAGACAAAACGTAGAACCTAAAATTGCGAATGTATGTTGCCAACTCCCAAAAAATGTTGCAGAACGACAGATTTCTTCTGCTCTGTTAACATTAGAGAAGCGTGGAGTTCGCTGCAGTGTTTATTCTTCCTCATTTGAATCTTCACTATCACCCGGTACTTCAATTTTGGTGTATTCTGAATCTGATTTTGGAACATATATCGGAGGTGATTCGATAGGAGAACGAGAAAAATCGGCAGAAAAAGTAGGGGAAGAAGCTGTGCAGAATTTTTATGAAAGCTATCAGACCAATGTTCCAATAGATCGATACCTTGCAGATATGCTTGTAATCCCGCTAAGTTTAGCAAAGGGAAAATCACGCTATAGAATAGGAATAGTAACTGAACATCTTAAGACGAATCTGCACGTTGTAAGCCAAATAGTGGGATGCAAATATCATATCGAACAATCAGAAAAAAGTTACATTGTTAATATTGAAGGTCGACTGCAGGAGCAATGCAACTTTTACTAGCACATCTACATAATATAGTATTAATTGGTAATTACGTGTATTGGGATCCAAACTTGATGCGCACGCGAACGAGCAGACGAAAATCAGCAGTGTGTATAGTCAGTGGTGGGCTTGATTCTGTTTGCACGGCGGCTTATTTGAAGGATAAAGGTTACAGCGTTTACATGCTCACTTTTGTATATGGACAGCGGGCAAGATATGAAATTCAGGCGGCAAAACGGTTCGCAAGCGTTTTGAAGATAAAAAAACATAGAATCGTTGATATCGAGTTTATGAAGGAGATTTATGGAAGAACAAACGTCTTAACAGACACAAAACAGACTTTGCCCAAACATTTCGATTATAGTATCGTTGTCCCACTAAGAAATGCAGTATTCATCACAATTGCAAGTGCATGGGCCATGAGCATTGGTGCAGAACTTGTGGCATATGGTGCACATATTGGCGACAAACAATATCCAGATTGTAGGGCAAGTTTCATAAAGTCAATCACTAATGCACTAAATTTGGCCGAAGCTGACGGTATAAGATTAGGAAAGAGACAAAAGATAACCGTATGGTCCCCCGCAGTTAACGGCATAGATAAATCAAATTTGTTAAGTAAAGGCTATAAGCTGCTAGGCGATCGAATTTTCAATACTTGGAGTTGCTATTCTGATGGGGTAAAGGAAAATGGTAAAAATCCCATCCAATGTGGCAGGTGCGAATCGTGTATAAATAGGAAGACTGCAATTAGCAACGCAGGCTTAGAGGATAGAACACGTTATGCTAATGAACCCTAACACAATCCAACTTAGCGAAATATTTACTAGTATCGAAGGCGAGGGCATCTTGTTTGGTACAAAAACACTATTTGTAAGAATGGCTGGATGTCATCTCAAATGTCGATGGTGCGATACCAGCTATGCTTTACCGATGTATAGTGGTAATAGCTATTCACTTGACTATGTAAAGACGTTAATCGTAGATCATCTACAGCCCTTTACATACAAAGTTAATTTTACAGGGGGAGAACCACTAGTTCAGCACGAGGCGGTCATCGAACTCGCCAAATTCGTTAGAGAGAAAGGACTTACAACTTACTTAGAATCGGCATGTTATGACTCAGATAGGTTTGCAAAACTTCTTCCGTATATCGATATTTGTAAAGTGGAGTTCAAGATGAGCGATTCCGAGGTTGTTGATATGAATCATTATGACAAGCTATTGCAGAATGAAATCCGGTGCTTAATGGCATCTGTTAGTAACCGCAAAATCACATACATCAAAATTGTAGTGACTAATTCGACCGATACCAAAGAGTTCGCGGTTCTTGTAGGAAATATCTTCCAACATGTAAGTACTGAAGCCATAGATGGGTTTGTAATACAGCCGAGCGATATGATAGACAAACCAACAACAGAACGCCTGCTAAAATTTTACGATATAGTTTGTTCCCACTACCGAGAAGTAAGGATTATACCTCAGTTACATAAACAAATGGGGGCTAGATAATATAAAAGATGCAGCGAGATGAAAAGATAAACATAAAAAAAGTAGATACAATACATAAGAAAAAAATCGAAAAATTGCTAAGACAACTGCTGATAGAGATAGGGGAAAATCCAGACCGAGAAGGCCTAGTTGGGACTCCTGCGCGCATGGCGGAGATGTACGAGGAAATATTTAGTGGATATAAAATAAACTCAGAACTCGATGTAAGCTTCACCGAAGCTGCTGATGCAATTATCGCCAAAGATATTCAATTTTACAGTATGTGTGAACATCATATGCTTCCATTTTTCGGAAGGATACACATAGCATATGTTCCTGCTGGTAAGGTATTTGGAATATCGAAATTAGTCCGCCTTGTTGAAAAATATGCACGTAGAATGCAAATTCAAGAGAGATTGACAAAAGAGATTGCGGATGAAATAATGAGAAGAGGAGTGAAAGGCGTTTTGGTCATAGCAGAAGGTGAACATCTGTGCATGAAAATGCGCGGTGTTAGAAATGGAAGCTTAATACTGACAGTTGCTAACCGTGGCATAATGGAACAGAA
>JBAVTY010000218.1:0-10424 GCA_049696495.1 Candidatus Nitrosopolaris sp. | reverse complement strand
TCAGCATAATACCAATTCGATATGAAAATGTCCCAATATGGAAGACACATGGAAGATACAGGAAACAAATGAAACGTGGCTATTCCAAACTATTGTATGGTCAACGAAACAAGAATGAAACCATAATGTCAGTGATAAAACGATTATTTGGAGAACATATTACATCAAGATTGGTAAGAACACAGAACAGAGAATTATCATTCAGATGTATAGCCTACAATACCCATCGAATAACCAACCTTACTATAATAATCGATGGTTTCTACAAAGCCGGATTTATCTTATTCATCTTTATATAACTGTATATACAAACGCAACAAAATTTAATTTAGGTCTTGTTTGTACGACACCGGTACCGCAGTTAATCTTAATATACAATTCCTTACTGTTACTGTCTGATTTAGACTTATAGAGCTTGTACACTTATTAAAGCAGTGCTAACGAACGAAATTCGGACTCCATTAACAATCAGTTGTTCGGAGAGAAAATATACACTCGCGGGCTAAACCGAACTATCTCTTCCGTACGTAATCCACGTAGAGGTAAATACCTAGTGTGTTAAGGACCAGAAACTGATGCATTTTCTTAAGTGACTTGGATAACCAGAAAACTTGCCAATGCTACAGCTAGCTAATAACCCGTACTTTCACAGCCTTCAACATTCCAACTTCCTTGTTTTGTGCACCTAGCATCAGTAAATATTCCCCTGACTTTAGATTTGATGCTGGCGTGAAAATGAATGATACTTGTTTAATAGAATGCATATCTGGCATCGAGAAGAACTCTTGACTGTAGCTACCCGTAGAATTTCCAAGGTCACCGCCGGGAGTAAATGTGCCTGATGCTACCATCTTAACAGTTGAATTAGACGGAGTCTGAGACGTTCTTGATGCTCCCGAAACATTAACTTTAATCACTACAGGCTGACCTCTTTTAATAATCAGTTCTTGAGGGAATACTGAAACAGAGAATGGTAGCTGTTTGTAATATGGTCTTAAGCTTCCTATCTTATTTTCTGACCATTCTGTAAACCATGTCTGACCATTCTGTCCGCTTGAGAGCTGTAGAGCATTTGCTATGCCACATGTTTGACTGTTAGGAGGACAATTACCCCATAATCTATTCTGCGTAGGAATCCAATATTCGTACAAAGTTTTATTTGAAGGCTGGAACCTAGCTATCTCGTTACCCTCATGCTCGTTAAACCAAAGCGATCCGTCAGACCCTTTTTCTATCCAGTAGGGCAGAGTATAAGCCCCTTCCGGAATACTATTCACATCGTTTACGCCATAAATCTGTGGCGAAGCCCTAGACGTTGAGTAGGTCGTGGTCTTGCCGTTAGAAGCGTTTAACATGAAAAACAGACTCGTAGCATGGTCAGTGATCCAGGGATTACCGTTATCATCTACTGCAACTCCAACAGGAGAGTTTAATCCTGCCGGCATATTGAAAGTATCAAAAGTTTTCGAAGTTATATTATAGCGCAGAATTTCACCCTTACTAGGAAAAGATAACATCGAAATCCAGACGACGTTCCTTTTATTATCGACTGCGATAGAACCGGTACTGATTAGATCAGGATCTATACCCTTGAATCCATCTGTAGGTATTGGAATCTTACTTATTCCATTTGAGGTACCATTCTTCATCTCAGTAGTGTTCCCAAACCAGAGCACAGGAATGCGTATGCCGACGAAATATATATTTCCTTTTGAATCAAAATCAATAGATACAGGATAGGCTGTTCCAAATGCTTTGGACATTTCAGGAACTTTAAACATTTCAAAATCCCCAACAGACTTACTATATCTCCAAATTGCGTTTTGTTTCTCGTCTGTAAACCAAATGTTTCCACTCTTATCAGCCTTCATAGACCATACCTGAGAATTGTCTGTAGGAATATTTCGCACATTCCATTTAGGAATGGTAAGTTCTCTATCAAATTTGTGAGTAGCAAGATCGTAGCTACCAACGGTTCCCTGTTTCGTAGATACATACCAAACCTTTCCAGCTTGATCGTCAACCAAGATACCGAGAGGCATTTCGCACGTGGCGGGGAGTTTGTACTCAGTTATGTAATTATTGGAATGTGGAATAGAATTTAACCCACAGAATTGTTTTTGATATTGTTCAAGTGCTGCAGCTCTTGAATTTGCAATAAGCTGGGCAGTTGACTGCAGGTTTGAATTGTTGCTGCTCATAACATTATTAATATTATTATTTGGAGCTTTAAACAAAACGACATAAGATACTACAACAACAGCAATAATTCCAATTGCTCCGTAAGCTAAAATATTTTTATTTTTCAAATAATCTGACCTTCCATTGCATTTTCTGGTGGTTGGTTTCCAACGTTGCATATTGCTTAATGTTATATCATTGTTTCTCATTTACCGAATGAGTCTAGAAGTCGACGTATAGTGTGTCGTTTATAAATAAAAATTGTAACGACTGGTTCATGTTGATTACGCAATACACTCGGGATTTGGCAGGGTTTAGCAGGCCTAATCGCTTGATTGCAAAATTGTAATGACGCAAGCGAATTTTTTCATCTATACACAATTGACAAGGATACTCCTTTCTCTGCCAAGGTTAAGACTATCCTTCATAATTTGAAATATATATTAATAATTAGGGTACTATTAAATTGGTGGCTAGACATTATCCTAAGTTATGATTTGGAAAATACCATTGGATATGTACTGTACAGAGCTGCAACGGCTTTTCGTAAAGCCCTCGATTTAGAGCTGCCTAGAAAGGTTGTAGTGACTTTTGGTCAATGGTTAAGATCGAGCGCCACTGCTACCACCATTCAGCTAGTAAAAAACAATAAGCGAGGTTCTAAATAGTGGATTCGCAACCAAATCAGAATAAATCTAATAATAATACAGCCTGACAATCACCGTCATCGTCGAATTACTATATAAAAATCCCAGCTTCAGCATGGAAGATACTTGTCTTGTCTACGATGGTCATGTACGCAGAAACTATGCTTATACCAGCCATTCCTGATGTTATCAAAGAGTTTCATGTCTATTATAGTATGTCATCTTGGATACTGACTGCATACTTAATTACAGGCGCTGTAATGACTCCAATCGCAGGGAAGTTATCTGATATCTATGGGAAAAAGAGGATACTGCTTTTAATTATGATAATTTATGCAATAGGGGTTTCGATTGCAGGATTTGCTACTAATATTTACTTTCTGATGTTTGCTAGAGCCATTCAAGGGACTGTTTTCAATTGCATTTAGTATTATAAGAGATAACTTTCCAAGACAGAAGTTATCGATTGGCCAAGGAGTAATCAGTTCTATGTTTGCGTCCGGGGCCGTTATAGGTCTATCAGTTGGAGGAGCCATAATTAAGGAATACGGTTAGCAAGCCACATTTTTTACAATAATCCCGATTGCAATTGGTTTATTAATTGTTGTATCGCGTTTTATTCGTGTAACTGAAGAACAAGAAATAGAAAAAGTAAGACAACAGGAACAGCAACAACTAGGTGTAGAAACGAAAGACAAAAGCTTTGAATCCAAAGACAATGAGAAAACTAACAACAAAATAGGTAGTAAAGCTAAACGCCACAGCGTTGTTGACATTAAAGGTGCAGTAACATTGGCTACTGCTGTCACTTCATTCCTACTAAGTCAATTTAATGAAATTGGAGATGAAAAAGCATATGTATATCTGTATCCATTGGACGATCTAGTAATAATTAGTCACATAAGTACTAGTTCGGCGTCGTAGCTAATTCAGACTTTGCGGTTACATGCGTTCCTGCATTAGAAGTCATAAATACAGGTTCAGACCCAGATGGCAAGATTTTTGTATATGACGTCATTGAAGCCCACGACATAGAACGAAGGAGGTCTCCTTATAGTCTTGCAAAATCATGTATTTTCTAATTCTTCGATAGGTTCTTTCTATTTAGATTTCCCTTCCTAACGCATTAAATCATAGTGTCAGCTAATTATAGCATTTATCGTTCCTCAAGACTACCTCAAGCTATTAGAAGCAGTAATTATACTAATATTATGTATGATCACTGATGAACCACATCACGGGTAGCAATAGAAGTTTCTAATATGTTGAAAAAGGAACAGTAGTGGCGATAGTATCCACTCCATCACGCCTATACTAATGAAAAAATAAATTATCCTGTATAATAAACGATTTAATTCAATGTCTACAGTCGGAGCAACTAAAACATTATCAATTGATTTCGATTCCGTTCTCGCTGACACCATGATAGCCTGGACCACGGAGTATAACAAGCTGAAACATACAAACATAACCAAAAGTGAAATAACATGTTGGGATATTGGTGTGATTCTGCCTCTCTCAGCAGAGGAAATTTCTAAAATATTTAACTACGTTTGGCAACATTGCTGGCGAGATATTCCACCTAGTGAGCCAGGACAAAGTGAGATCATAAAAAGAATCCATCGTAGAGGTTATAGAATTTCTATTTTAACGAAAAGAGAGAGACCAACAGCAGCGTATGTAGCGAAATGGCTTGATTATCATGATATTTATTCTGACGATCTTATCTTTTTATATGACAATACGCCCAAAGCAGAATATCCTTTTGATATCCTAATTGACGATACTCCAAGCAATTTAGTCGACATAACCCCACCAAAGGTTGGAATATTATTCAATCAACCCTGGAACAAAGATTTTAATTGGCCTCTCAGAGTAAATACATTAAGTGAAGCAGAAGAAGTAATGTTGTAGATCATCTCATCATTTTTCAGCTAAGACGACGACTTAACACCTGGCCTAATAAGACGAGTCAGAGTTAATAATAAAGAATCCGCAAGCACTGATAATAAAGAATCGGAAGCATCGTACCAATCTGGGCTACTCATGTTGTTGCATTCTAGATTGGTTTAATCCTGCACTGCCTTCTGCCTGCTTTTTCATCCCACCCAAATTGTTGTAATCCCAGGATGTCCTCAATGACGCGATAGGCGGCAGTCTCCATTAACAAATGGTAGGCTTCAGCCTTCTCACCGACCGCAGTGTGAAATGCTAGAAATTCCCCGAATCCAATTCCCAAACGAACCAATTGCTTGCATAGCGGCATTACATCCTTACACTCAGCTATGTATGATTCCAGAGTTTTGCTTGCCCTTTTGAGGAGCGTATCCTAATCTCCTAACGATTTGAAGAATTGATAGAAGGGTATGAGTATCCTCCATTGAGAGACCAATGGTGTTAAATTCCTCCTCTAATCGTTTGTACTTCTCTACAGTCTGAATATCCATATTTTTACTTTCTAAAATCGAGATTGCCCGTCAAATGCAATCGAGATTGTAATTAGGCGGATATATTCATAAGAATCTGATTTGACGGAGACATATGACGATAGGGATTGTAATTAATCGGAATCTGAATTATGATACGTATTATGATTGCTTACGAAAATCCAATTCATCAAACAGCAAAGCTGGTTGATGAGATTGTTCTTCTTGTCCTCATAACTCTAGCTTGAGCACCAATGTTAAATGGAGTTCTATTCTATTGGACATTATCGGAGACAGGTGTGGTTAGCTGTTTCACCGCAGGCTCGGAGATATATGTAACGATTATTCCTCTAAATGTAGTATATTCAAATCAAGTGGATCTTTATATTATTATCATTATCATCGTGGCAGATTACTTATTATCAAAATAAGCGCAACTATCGCTTGCAACTACTAAAGTATCCTTGTCGAGTAGACAAACGAATAATTTTAACAAATCGTCAATAGATGTAATTAAGGCTTCGATAGCGTTAATGACTATACCTTCGGCTAAATAGCGATAGGGAGAACGGTTATTGGATGACAATGAAGTCAATTTTGGGGTGGCTGATAGTAGACTCTTTCTGGTTTTATTTTTATCATGATTCTCTTTTCATTAGGCGAACGTAGAGGATATTTGTCAACACCAAGATATTTTTTGGCAAGTTTGTCTATATGCTCGTCAGCACCTTCTTTAGTTTGTTCGACAACCCTTCCTCTAACTGTAACCATGTGATAAGGATTATTTTGATCAGCGACTGAAATAGCTATCCTATCATCTCTCGATATATTCTTCTGCTTTAACCTTCCTTCGGCAGTATTTACTAAAATCTTGCCATCTTCGAGGTCCACCCATGTCGGTGTTATCTGTGGCCAACCATCTTTCATAAGAGTAGCTACGAAAGCAAAATTCCTTCCTTCAAGAAGCTTAGCTATCGGTTCAGTTATTTGGTTTGTTTCTTTGTCCATATCAGTATTTTGATCACGCAACTATATTACTATAGATACTGGATTTAGCACGATGAAACAAAGCAGTGTTAAACAAGCATGTGATTTAGCTCACTTGTTATCCATTTTTGTAGTGTCTTGGGCGAGTGGTATAAATTAATTCAGATCAAATCAAAAAAAAATTCTTAATATGTTCTTTTGAATTAGCGTGTCTACTAATCTATTCTCTATCACAAACCTTTATAATATCGAATGTTTTGAATCGCATTAGCAAGGCTATGTTATAGAGATGCGCTCCTATATGCTATGCTCTGCTATGCCACACGATATATCGTCAACCTTTAGTTGTGTCAAATGGACTACTGGAATACGTAGAAAAAGGCAAGAGTTTAGTTTGGGCATGCTTGTTGATTAAACAGCCTTCATCTTCCCAACTTGCGAAGGTAAGGATGACATGTTCTTCCTGTCTATCCTAGCATTTCGGTCGTGTTGGATGATGCCAAATGAATTTCCGTCGGTATCCTCACATATGGCTAAATATCCAATGCCTGGAATGGTCATTTTAGGCCTCACAATTTTGCATCGTACAGTTGAAATCTTTTTAGAAAAATCATCGACAGAAGGTACATCAATCGAATTCGCCACTCTGCCACTGGTCGCGCCACTCTGTTGATTCATTTTAGGAGTAAGTCCTCCGTTTATGCCTGGTTATCTTCTCCTGTCTTTACGAACCAGTAGTCTTGAGGACCATCCCACTTTTTGAATTCCCATCCAAAAACTTCTTTGTAGAATTTGATCGCTCTTTCGGGGTTGTCTGCCACTATTTCAAAATGAACAACTCTTGGCATATTAATAGAAAACCTGAAATTATTTAAGTTTGATGTTCCTGCTGTGGCGAAGCCATGTTTCAATTTTTAATATTTCTAGACTTATTGGAATATAACCTTTGCTAGCACATTTAAGCCATTCTTTTTATCTTTGCTGCTCGGATTCAAGTTCAATCTTTCTAATTTGTTACAAGTTCTTTATTAGAATAACCTTCTTCTTATTGCATCTCTTTTGGACTAGTTTATCTCACAATAATTTATCGACATGTGACAGGAACGGTATCGACAGCGGTCTATTTGGCGAAATGCAATTAAGGATAATGACGGCCAGTGGATCACCGCGGTATGTCCGGACACTCGTTGCTTTCAAACAATTACGTTACTTGGCTTACATCGTCTGCAGCAGGATTAGGTATATTGTTTGCTGTATTATCACAGTCAATTTCAAAAGGAAAAGGAGATAGTATATACTCTAAGATATTTAAGTCTTGAAAGGACATGGCACTTGATTCATTAGGCTGCATAACTAATCGTTCTATTAGTACGGTGTGACCTACTTCCCTAATTTTGTGCTGTGTTGCAAGTATCGAATGATAATTGCATCCTCGATTACAGGAATCAGTTGCCACCAGAAGCTACAATTACTTCTTTGTCCGTCCGTTTTCCTGTCCTCGGTTCTATTCCTTGCTTACGTTCTACTGACGCGACATAGGCATTCGCTCTGTCTTTCGATATGCCCTTCTTCTTCCGAATCGCGGCAGATTTCAATACCAATTGTAAGTCTTATAAATTTTGTTGTGATTCTATTGTAGCAGTATAATGGACTGTGACAAACCTTTAGTAAATGGCATCACTGCTACCTTAACCTGAATAAATCCCTATGATATCCCAGACCGAGATAATACATGGAAGTGAAAATGTTATCGACCGTCTAGTACAATTTATGCACAAAGCACAACTTAGAATTGATATTTGCGTAGACAATACACGGCCAGGGTTAGCTATAGATATTGGACGACTAAAGGACGCATTTATTGATGCAAAGAGAAGGCATGTAAGAATAAGATACATTACAGAAATTACAAAAGATAATCTTGATTATTGCAAAGAGCTGACCTCAGCAGTTGACGAACTTCGTCACTTGAATGGTATTAAAGGAAACTTCTACATAAGTGAACAAGAGTATGCTGCACCGGCCACTCTTCATGAAAAGGGAAAGTCTTCAGATATGATGATCTATAGTAATGTTAAAGAAATTATAGAACATCAACAATACATATTTGATAGTTTTTGGAACACGTCTAGTTCTGCTGAGAGAAAAATAACAGAAATTCAAAGTAATATTAGTTTAGGTATAACAGAAATTATTGATAACCCCTCAAGAACTCAAGAGTTATTTATTAGCTTGATAAAATCTGCAAAATCAGAAATATTGTTAATGCATTGTCACTGCATTTATGCGTGAACATAAGATTGGTATAATGCACTTATTTAAGGAACTATCAGCGTTACCTGAAGAAGGAGGAGCCATAAGTATTAGAATTCTAACTCCTACCAATGATACAATTGACAGAAGAATAGAAGAAATGAAGACATCAACAACTACTACATCTAAAACGATAGTTCCCCTTTCTTCAGATAACTACAATAGCCCACGTCTTGAAATACGACGTTTAGAATCACAACCAGAATTTAATATAACTACGGTAACAATAATGGTAGTTGATAGAAAGACATCTTTAGCTATTGAAAAAGTAGATGATTCAAAAGAAAGTTTTATAGAAGCGGTAGGATTATCAACTTACCCAACAAGTCAACCAACAGTAATTTCTTATCTTTCAATATTTGAAAACTTTTGGAATCAATTTGAGTTATACGAAAAATTAAAAGAACACGACAAATTGCAACAAGAATTTATCAATATAGCGGCTCATGAACTAAGAACACCTGCACAATCTATTCTCGGTTACGCAGAATTGGCAATGATCGATCCTCCTATTGAAATTAAATCATTTATTGACGCCATGTATAGAAATGCCTTTCGAATTCAAAAGCTAACGAAAGACATACTAGATGTCACAAGAATTGAAAGTCATACATTAAGGCTAAATAAAATAAAATTTGATTTAAAAGAGATAATACTAAATGTTATAGAAGACACAGAACTCAAGCTTGTACCAGAAGACCGTAAAAAAGTAAAATTAGAATTTAAAAATATGGTGAAAGCAGGAGAGCTTGTTAGTCATAGCGAGGATATTTTTGTCCAAGCTGATAGAGCAACTCTAACCTATTAGATAATGCTCTCAAGTTTACGTCTGACGGTGTTGTATCTATTGCTGTTGCAAGACAGAAAGAGTATAAGGAAAGGAGTGAAGAGGAGGAAGTCGTGGTTAGCGTCGAGGATACTGGTTCAGGTATCGATCCAGAAATATTTCCAAGACTATTTACAAAATTTTCCAGCAAATCCTTTAGCGGTACCGGCTTGGGGTTGTATATTTCTAAGAACATTATAGAAAATCATGGCGGTAAAATATGGGCCCAAAATAATAATGACCATGGAAAATGTGGTGCTACCTTTTACTTCAGTTTACCTCTAGCCATTTGACGTCACGATCAGCTAAATCGATTTTGGCTAGAAAAACATCAACCCTAAATAATGCGACACACTGAATAATATTATCTGGAATGTATGCACATATAATCCATGTATCAGAGATTAGTTATTAATCCATTACGTAAGGAGGACCAATCAGAAGACACCTCAATGCTACGTTGTTATATCTACGCCTATTGATAGTGGGATATCTAGAACGTATCTCTGATCACGCATGTTACGTTGGTGGTTCTGTTCATTATGTGGAAACTGGCATATCAAGTCCAAGGGGCTAATAATATAGTCTAGTCTAAATTATAGACTATTATTGCGTAGCAGCTAAGATCTTCAGGTTCGTTGAGCTGTTGCATGGGATTGCGCGTCAGCAACTACCTTGGCCTTTACTACTCGGGTTCTCTTGTTGTTGATAAACTGTACACTTTATCAACAACACTTTCAGCGCTAATCGGTTTTACTGCAAATTCATCGGCACCATATTCCAAAACCCTCGTTTTATCGGTTTCGTCTTCTGCATATTTTGGTCTCTAATCTGACTATGTCTATTTTTAATTTGCTCCGGCTTTGTAGAAACCATCGATTATTATAGTAAGGTTGGTTATTCGGTGGGTATTGTAGGCTAAGTCAAGTGTCATAGCAAATGTCATTTTAGCACCATCTTCCAAATTGTTTGTCAAGGTACTCGGATACCTGGTCTTTTAGTTCTTCAATGTATTGATAGAACCTATTTGCACATACGTCTGAC
>JBAVTY010000217.1:0-3400 GCA_049696495.1 Candidatus Nitrosopolaris sp. | reverse complement strand
TGTGTGGTCTTCATGAAGGACTTCAAACTGTTCTTTTGTCCTATTACAAGTCTGAGGTTGGAAGAATGATTCACAGAATTAGAATATGGCTTTATTCCAAGCTATAACTATTTCGAAATCTCGGTAGTGTAATAAATAATAACGACATAAATTCGGACACTTCACTTAGTTAGAGACATGTGGGCTTACAGATTCGGATATCAGGAAAGTTTACAAAGTGTATCTTTAGATCCCATAACACTCCACTGCCTTTATGTCTCTGCTTTTTCTAGGGTATGTTTCAAATAGTATTCAAACCTGACTATAATCCCATAGCATGAAGGAAGAAACACATAAGGTTTTAAAAAGACTAGAAAGAATGAGTGAAAGAGAATTTTTACCGTCTATAGGTCCTATCAAAGGAAAAATTATATCTGATGTGATTCAAGACTATAAACCCAAAAATATTCTTGAAATTGGTACATTACATGGATATTCTTCGATACTTATGGGCGGTCTATTACCAGATGACAATACTGTAAAGGTGATAACCATTGAAATAGATAAAGAAAATGTAAACATTGCAAGAAAAAATATAGAAGATGCGGCTCTTGCAAACAAAGTAAATGTTCTAATTGGATCTGCTTTAGAAATTGTACCAAAACTACATGAAAACTTCGACATGGTGTTTTTAGATGCTACAAAAGAGGAATACCTTAAGTATCTTAAACTTGTTGAGAAGAATCTCAAGAAAAATGCCGTAGTTGTAGCAGACAATGTTGGTATATTTGAAAAGTCCATGTATGACTATCTTGAATATGTAAGAAACTCTGGACGATATAAGAGCAAGACCATACAGACAGAATTGGAGTTCAATGAAAGTGTAAAAGACGCAATTGAGATTAGTATTAAGATTATTTGACTCCATAACATGTCGTAAACGTCAATGATCTCGGTATTTTGGGTCAATGCGACTTATGGATGAATCATCAAAGCTGGAACAAAGAATTAAGCATAAATCGAACATAATAGACGAAATGTTCAAGACTCGCAAGCATGTCTCCTTTATGGACAGTAATAGCTTTAGGATTACTGCTATTATTCCTAAAGGACTAAGCAAGCTTAAGGGATTATACCCTGCAAGAAAAAAAACTGCGGCTTATCTATAGATTTCTACGACCACTATTAACCTCCAGCTACCGGTGGGAATACTGCAATTTGATCTCCTTCATTCAAGGACAAATTCTTGCGGGCTAAATTGCAATTTACAGCAAACTGGATATTTTCTTTAACCTTGAGAAAAGTGGGATGATTTTCCTCGATTTTTGAGATTAAGTTGGCTAACGTTGATTCCTTGTCTAGGATTATTTTCTCCTCGCGTATGCCAGTTAGTTCACGTACTTGTGCGAAATATATAACGCTAACCTTGATAGTGGATATGGCTTTGTTGTTTATCCGTGAACTTTTCATCCTTGTTCATTCTCACGCTCTTCTCTTGTATGGTAGTCAGACATCTTTGAATTAGAACTACACTAATCTTTGTATCCATTTTGTATCTTTGGGATCTCGTTATTAATAAAAGGCTAGCAGATGTTTGCAAATGTTTGCAAAATCCTGTAGTAAAGATATCAATCGTTAAATAATATTGGATTCCTATTATTTGGGGCAATTTCCTTTTCCCACAAGTCATTTACTTCTTCCTGTGTTTCGCAGTTCACGAAAAATGATATGGCTGGTGAGAATTTGATAACCGACAACGGCACGCGCGTCAACGCCGTGAATCGTTGTCCTTCAACTTCAAACGTCACAGTCATTACCGTTCCCTTGAGTCTTCCGGAGGCCCCTACTGCTAATTCTTCATAATGGGGAGTATCTACGATTTTTGAGTTCTTGAAAATAGAGGCTTCGGCTTTCTTGTCAAACCAAAGATGATGGGTAATATTTTGCACCTCTGCCTTTTTCACATAGCTGCCGTAATCTAATAAAAGCTCACAGGGCCGAAGCGGGTACAAGGTCGTTGATTTGGGATATAGAATCTTCATCAGCTCCACTATGGACGATTTGGAAGAAGAACGACATAAGATTGCCTACGAAGTAATGAGAAATCAGAACGTACCTATCATGGCAGAGTATATGGTCAATGTCCTTGATCCACCTCGAGGAGCTTTGGAGAAAACTGTTGATGGGTGCGATGGTTATATAGGTGTATTTCACAAAAAATGGGGATATGTTCCAGAAAAGGACAATCCGGATAAATTATCCATAAAGTGCCATAGAATATGAAAGGGCCAAAAAGAGAAACATACCACGTCTTATATTCATTTCAAATTATAAAAAAAATGATGAATTAGAGAAATTTATTAAGAAAATGTCAGATTTGGAGGAAGGCAACTGGCGAGTTAAATATATGGACTCTGATTTGATAATACAGGCTATTAGACGAATACCAACGCTTGTTGACGGAATTTGATTTGGGCAGGACGAAACACATCAATCATCTAGTCCTGCACTAGACGAAATATTTCCAAGCATTTCCAGCCCTAGTGATGTTATTGAAGAGAATGTCGTTGATGTGTCGGATGAGACGATAAACTCGTATGCTAACATTATAACTACTTCTTCAAAGGCTGATGTAAAGGATGTTGCCTGGAGATATCTGGAGAAATTGGCAGTGAATAAGCGTATTTGGAAAGTCGCCATAGTGTGGAGATTATTCGATAGTGAATTGCTAGCAACTACTCCGACAGTATTTTTTTTCTATGCCTCAAGCATACTTAAGTGGATGTTGAGAAATTCTGAAAGTGATTTACGAGGTCGCCATGATCCTACATGGAATATCGTAAGAGAACATTACCTCCCTAAATTCAAAGAAATCATTGGCTCGACCAATGATGCATGGAGTTCTTATCATAGGGTCGAAGTTAGGCAAATACTTAAGAGCATGGGAGAAGGATAACTGACATCTTACAGATAGGAGTAATGCAATCGGTTACATAACTCTTAAGGATATTACGGACCCAGACCAATACACTCATTTAACTCAATTTGTCAGCACCGAGTTGGAGAATTCGAGCAAGGAGTGCAGAGACTCTATTCGTATGGAGCAAATGAATATAATCGAAAATGGTCAGCCGCTGTATTTCGCAAAAAGGGCAAAAGATCTACACATATAGAATTGCAGACAAAAAATATCTCTGATCTGTTTGGCACATCGCGAATATTTCCGTTACAGAATAGGCCCATCTATCCTTTGAATATAGCTTATCTAAATTTTAAAAGTCTCCAGCAACAACATAAAGGCGATTACTTAATGACTTTATACAGAAGCCACAAAGGAATAATTCATACTACGTCTTACGAACAACTGAATTTTATCAAGGAAAATATTTCAGAAACAAATAAACGCAGGTTTTTAGTGACG
>JBAVTY010000216.1:0-8225 GCA_049696495.1 Candidatus Nitrosopolaris sp. | reverse complement strand
TCAACAAGATAGGGGGAATTACAGACTCATCATATTGGAAGGCACTGGAAATTGGCCGAGGGGCGGGCTGTACCTATTTTGACAGCTGAAGGATTTGATAAGATCTGTCCTTTGAGCGAACGCTTCTCCCTACGGCCCTTTTGACTTAAAAGCGGAAATCTATTCCAAAATTTGTTCCATAATGCCACTGACACATAGAAACTGCACACACGCAAAGTCCGTTACAAAGATGCTATGGTGCTACTTTTGAAGGGATATTACTCGTGGGGGGATGTCATGATATTGTCTCCTTCAGATACTCAGACCACCCGATACCCTGAGGTATTGTAATGCCTAGATCCCATCTATCATCTATTTACAATTTTAACACTTCTTTTTACTGCTGCCCATGCATCCTTATGAACCTCTTAGGCGCTTTGTCTCTGTCGTCACGTCTTGCAGTTCCATCATTGTATGATTCATTACCAAAGTATTCAATTTCTTCAGTGACACTGGCTTTTGAATGAATTCATCTATTCTCGTGGAAGGCAATACTCTCCTAAATTCAACGTCATTAATTTCAAATGCAGTCATTAAAAATACTTTTATTTGTGGTTTTATTTCTTTAACTTTTTTTATAAATTCAAATCCATTCATTTGAGGCATTCTCATATCTGATATAACCAAACGGTAACCTGCAGCATTTATATTAAAATGTTCTAATGCTAATCTTGGGTCTGTAAACCCAAATACATTAAAAGAATGACGCATTTGAAGACCTGATTTTATTAATGCTACAATATCAAAGTCATCATCAACTACCATTATCAACTTAGGTTCGCCGTCAACCGATTGCATTTAGTACATTCTAGGTACAGAACTATTTATCTTCAAGGAATATTATGCAATCAAAAATTGTGGTCTGATTGGTTTAGTTAAAATATTTATCATAAAATGTATTACAATAATTTACATGTAATGCAATGGTATGCGTGCACTGCAAACAAAGTTTATATGAAGCTTTATTAGAATATTATCTAAGGCATGCAAAGAGTAGGGAATGTTGAAAATTCGCATGGTAGCGTAACATTTAGATTCGATAATGACATTCTTAACCAATTGCGCGGCGAAGCTAATCAGAAAATGATTAGCCTCAATACACTAGCGAGGCAGATATTTCAATCTCATGTAGAATACGACACATATGCCTCTAAAGCTGGTATGGTCTCGTTTCCCAAATCGTTACTGGTTAGATTAATGGATGGATTGAGCGAACGAGAAGTAGATCAACTATCAGAATACATAGCAAAGAATGAATTCAAGGAAATGACTCTTTTAGTGAAAAATGAATATACCTTATCAGCATTTCTTGATATGATTGAATCATGGCTAAGAGCATCGGGATTCGGATACAGACGCGATGTCATAGATGGCGTTCAAACATTCGTAATACAGCATGATATGGGTAAAAGATGGTCCATATATTTCGAGAAATTGATTAAATATGTTTTTGAGGATCTAACTGAGAAAACACCCACCTTCACTATAACTGATAATTCGGTCGCATTTAGAATGCGTTCTCTTTAACCTTAATCGAATGTGCCATGTTTTAGCAATATTATCCGTTAATGCATCTCTTTTACTTTAGCTTTGTTGAGCGTTGAGTAGTAATCTAGAGGACTAGAAAAGTAATTTAATAGATAATACATATACACCTAATATACACAAATTGAAATGAAGAAAGAAGTTAAAAAGAAAGTTGAGGAAAATGATTCTTCTGATTTATTAAAAAGGGTATGTATATCTTATCTTGTGACTTCTAGCTTGGTAATTGTATTTGCAGTGAGCTACGGTTATCTAGAATATTATTATATCAACGATCCAGTCCTTGGAAAAACTGCAAACCTAACAGTAAAGGGTGGGACTCATCGTGTTGCTACTCCAATAATAGGCGGACTTTATTCTTATCACATCTATCCTATGATGGGCTTTGGGAGTAGCTGCCATGTTAGTTGAGGACTTTACATGGTTTTTTTACAGGTGGTGGTTGCCACTAGATAATGATCCAAAGAAAGGATTGTTAATGCAAGCTTCCGATTGGACAACAAAGAGTTTGGGTTCTCTACATGTACCGCACATAAATCCGGATTGATTGGTAGCTTCGTTATACCATACTGGTATATTATTTCAATTGCCATTGCTGGTATTTTTTACTATTACGCTTTTAAAAGATCCAAACAGAAAATCACAGTAGAAACCACTCAATTCTGAGAAAAAAATATGTAATAGGTGAAGATCTTTTGGCAAATAGTCTCTGATGCTCTTTGTATGCTAACTGGTTGTCATCTTAGATTCATAGAAAAATAAAAAACCTTTGTTCTTGACGTTTAGTTGTTCGTCTGGTGTATGTAGTAAGTAGATCTAGGCAGTTATAGAGTGTCCGCCACTTGCATTTGTACTAGTTGCATTGGTACTAGTTACACCACTTGTTTTTGCCCTGGTAGCTGCGTTCCTTATTGTCTCACCTGTTAGAGGAGCTGATTCACCTACCTGTAGTGCCGTATGTATCATGGATTCACCTATCTCACGTACTGCAGCGGCTGTTTCGTCTACGGCAGTAGCGGCGTCTTTAATAACACTACGCTCTTTCAACTCTTTAGTAGTATTATTATTTTCTCTTGTGGTATCTCGTGCTGCAATCATTGCTTCGTGGATAGCTGATGTGAGCTCATCAATTGCACCACTCAATGCCCTCTATCCGAAATACCGGACACGTTACAGTCTGTGCAACATATCAAGCGTTTAGTTCAGCGTTATCGAGAGATAGGTCTTCCCATAGTCCATGCTATAAGACTTTACCATAGGGAGGGTATAATGTTGATTTGTGTCGAAGGAAAGCCATCGAGAATGGAAAGCAAGTGGGTATTCCTGGAAGTGGTGGTGCTGAATTGGTAGATGACCTCAAACCGTCGTCTAATGTTAGATTGAATTCAAATCTGTTGCTTTATGGTAATCTTCAGCAGATTGGATCTATGGAATGGATAATGTATAGGCCTAGATGGGCCTTTTACGACACAATATTGGAAAGACATTTACCTAATCTAGGCGTCAATACAGTAGTTGTTTGCGTTTTACTTGGAGCTTCTTACTCGAAAGTTCAAGTTAATTGACATACGAAAACTTTAGGAAACTTAGCATCTTTTGGGGTATGAACAAATGCATTGTAGTTAACATCATAGTTAACGGTTGCATCTGGTAGCTAGGTGAACAACGAACAAGATCGATACAAACATAAAGTACTCAGTTTACAGTTCGCAGATTTTCAAGTGTACGCAATAACTAAACAACTTTTAGAGTTTTTTTTGTATTAATTTTCAACTTTTATGTTGGCTCTTCTGCTTCGTTTTCATCAGTCAGGTTTCAGAAGGCTGCCGGACCAGTTTTTGGATTCGAAGATGTCTGTCCTATCTTCTTTTACGCTAAGCTCACTTCAAGTATATTTATACTGAGGAGTTAGGACTCCCAACAGAATGTAGGCGACTAAGAAGATTAAAAAGAAATATTGTCTTAATACTAAACTATGAAGCAACTAGCATGCGGACATGTCGGATTGGACTGTGACTGTGTTATAAATGCAGCCACAGAAGAAGATCTCATGAGAAAAACTATAGAGCATATATGGGAATATCACGCCATAAAACCAGAAGAAACGACTTCAGAGAGAACCCTATTACTGAGATGATATACAACAATATTATATAGCAACCAATCCTACTCCGTACTCGTAAGTATTACAAACTGTAATTTGTAATACTGCAATATCGCTCGAAGGGTCTTTTCCTATTACTTTCGCCCTATATGTATTTCCATCTACAAATGTTACATCAACTGTACTAGCTCCATCAATTGCATGATTATTGGTGATTATGCGTCCTTCCTTATCGTACACAAATCCAGAACCCATTCTAGTAGATTGATTTCCCAATGGATTACCATTTATTATAACTTGCAAATTAGGATTTGGTGTCCTAGCTGTGATTTGAACAACAGCTCAACTTGCTTAAAGATTTGTGTAAGAGGAGGGCGTGGGGGGTTTCGGGTTACCAGATCCATTCCTGATACTCCTGCTTGACCTAATGCATGTATGTTGCTCCCGCGAAAAGCAGTTTGAATTAGAAGTATTGCTACAATGGCAGTAGCTATCGATAGAGATACTATGCTTATTTTAGTTGCCATAAATGTCCATCATATTGACATACAGATATTTATCCGTTGACATAAAAGTCCACTCAATTATGTTTTCAAAAATGTAATAAACACAATTCTTGTAATTATTCTCTGTTATGAGCACTATAGATGAGTTGAGACTCTACAACGATAAAATCATTAGGCTTGTAAAAGGAGATATAACAGAAAGAAATGTGGATGTTATAGTCAATGCTGCTAATTCTTACTTGAAGCACGGTGCAGGTGTGGCAGGTGCAATTGTGAGAAAGGGAGGATCAATAATACAGCAAGAGAGCAATAAGATAGGTTATGTTCAAGTTGGTTCGGCAGTGATTACGACCTCAGGAAAATTACCATGTAGTGCCGTAATACATACCGTTGGTCCAAGGATGGACGAAGGGAATGAAGACAATAAGTTAAGAAAGGCAGTTCAAAGTTCTCTGAAACTTGCTGCAGATAAAGGGTTCAAAAGCATCTCGATGCCAGCTATAAGTTCAGGGATCTTCGGGTTTCCCAAGGATAGATGTGCAAAGATACTGATAGGGGAATCAAAAAGGTTTCTTGAGGATGGTATGAATAATACGTCTATTCAAACGATAGAATTTTGTATATTTGATGATGAAACTCTAGCTTACTTCAAAAGTGAATTTGATAAGTGAATATAGTCATTGATTTAAATGACGAGGAGTGTGAAGATTTTCCGCCTGACCACCAGCAACAATATAGGCAATCAACAAACGAGAATAATATCGCAACGGTGACACGGCATGTTACAATATTGAGAATATCCATGATGTCAATCCTGAAGATAGAAAGATTTTATTACTATTTTGTTTCATTTATGATTCAGACTTGACAAATAAGCAAGCTTGTGAGCATGCTAACAATGTTGATGATAATATCGCACCCAAAACTTCTGGATGTGAAGAGTGTGAAAAGGAAGGAACCGATTGGGTAGCGCTAAGAATGTGTCTCAGTTGCGGCCATGTAGGTTGCTGTGACTCATCTGTTGGCTTACATGCGACAAGACACTTTCAGAACACAAGCCATCCTGTGATGACAGCGCTTCCTGATAAGTCGTGGAAGTGGTGTTACGTAGATAAGGATTACATAGTATAAGTGCCTTAAACGAACGAAATCCTCACCAGAAGACCAGTATTTCTATCCTGACTGAAAGTCTTTGATAATCGCGCAGCCGTAGTGTGCATATCAAGATGAATATCCAGAATCTTGATATCCAATATACTGACAGAACTTGTCTGCAAAGCCATCCTGAATGGAACACTAAAGGAATTATAATTGCTTATGATTCGAATGATTCCATCGGTGTAGCCCTAGATCTCTCTATAAGCTCCTCGTGTACCGATTCTGGCAATCTCGCCACATACAATGACCACTTCGACCATAGACTAACTGATCAATCATCTATCCTTTGTTTCATCGAAGCCAATTGTAGCATAGGACGAATGAGAAACCAATCGTTTGATATCAAAGCAGGTCACAGTAACGGCTATCGTGATTAAAAGCCCCAATTACTGGAGACCGAGAGCAGCTGTCAGATAAAGAGAAACAGGAAGAGGAAGATGAGGGGGACGATGACGATGATAATGATGATGAAGAGTGAGAACAATAATGATACGGATTAACTACAACCGAAGCAAGAATTCACAGTTTCTCAGATTATCGTATGTAACGATAGAAAGAACAGTCAGAGTAATCTTTTACGAGGTACGGAAAGCAAAAATAGCAAAACTGCAACAGGAGCGTACACGTCTTACCGTCAATTGCTATTATGACGAATAAAGCAAAGAACAAAGTTAGGAATACTTATAACGCTCACCGTGCGGAGCGGCTACTACACAAAATAAAAATGAACAAAAACGAAAAAGAAAATGAGATTGATAGTTGTTAACTTTAGGACACAACAACCTTTCCTACCATAGTTGGATGTATTTGACAGAAGTATGGAATCTCTCCTGCAGTATTGAAGGTATGAGTGAATGTTTTACCGAATGTTAACAGTGTTGACAGTCCAGAATCAAACTCTTTCCCCTTATTTGGATCATTATATCCTGTCCCTGATGTAACGGTATGTGAGGCTGTGGTGTCTTTGTCAGTCCATGTCACACTACCTCCCACTTTGACATTGATAAGGTTTGGTGAAAATGCTTTGTCTGCCAAGGTAGCCGCTCCCGGTACGATTGATACATTCTTACCACCACTTGAGTTAGTTCCCGCAGAAGCTGCGGTTATATTCGCAGTATTATTCTTGATGTCTCTAAGCGAAGGGGGAGTAAGGAGTAGCCTAGGATCGGTAATGACGGGCCGAGGGGGCAGGCCATAATGCTGCCGTAAAATTTTCTGTTGGGTTATTAAAGTTTCTCTCGAGTAGGTTGGTCCTATATATCCAATCCATGCCCATAAGATTATGACCGAAGCAAGAGAAATCCCCATGACCAGAATCGACCAAGCAACCGTTTTTGACCCCATACTGCAGGAAACATCTCACTACTTTAAAAAATATTTGCATTGATAAAGTCTCATACACAAAGCCAGCCATCGATGGGATGACCTTATGGAATGGTGGTTAAGTGATTCTAGACGATGATGATTTGATGCTCAGGAGTAATTCAATGATGCATATAACAGTTCTGATCGTTTGAATATACAACTGAAGGATCGAAAGAGTTTCAAATATCTATCAAGTCCACATAAAACAGAAGAGAATATATGATATGGATTTATGTTTGACATGCTAGACTACAGAATTGCGTACCGGTTAGCTTAAAAAAGATGACATTTCTTTGCATACCCAAATATTTTTCACTTTTCATATAATATCGGGCATACCCATCCCTGCGTTTTTCGTACCTTGACCGATGATATTTGATATGGTTATTACGATGAATAATACTTGAAACAGACTTGTAGAAATATTTTGAGCAAAAGATTCATTAACTACATTTTAGTTGAGAATGCGAATGTCAAGAAGGTCATAGCATGGCTATATTCGGCTGCTCGAACAAATGTTTAACAGATCTAGATGATGAGGATGTTGAAACATCGCTCGTGTTCGTTTATGATAAGTTTATCGTAAGTTAATGAGTACTGCGTTGGGTGTGATTGGATGTAAGATAGGTTTTCGAAAATTTTCTTTTAAGCATATTTGCGTCTTACAGTAACTTCTATCGTCAGTTTCGGTCTATAATCCTGTTCAAACACGTTAGATTTTAAGAAACGAATATGTAAGCATGACAATAGGCATTTGTACCTTGGCTGATCAAAATAACTCTCAAAATCCGGTTCCCAAAGTCATTGTTATCTTCCCTGCTAAGAATGAAGAAGGTACTATTGAAAATTCTATTGCTACTGCTAAGCAGAGTCATTACAAACCACATGTTATAGTAGTCGATGCATATTCTACTGATAAAACCTCCGAGGTAGCTGAAAGAGCAGGAGCAATCGTAATACAACAGCCAACAAAAAAGTTTCCTGCAAAGGGATTGGCTATGAAAGAAGGATTGAGAGAAGCTTTTGATAGATTAGCTGATATCATTCTCTTTTTGGATGCAGACATAATGAACCTTACACCAGAATGGATCGATAAATTGGTTAATGCTTTAATCGACGATAATTGCGATATGTCAAGAGGATTTTATACAAGACATGCCAGAGATGCAGCAGTTACAAAGCTAGTTGCAAGACCTATGCTGCATACTTTCTTTCCAGAATTATCTCAATTTGAACAACCTCTAAGTGGGGAAGTATGTGCTAGAAGAAAAGTTTGGGAAAGCCTTCTAAAGAGACATCATGGTTCTGACTCCACTCCTGATGGATGGGGTATAGACGTTTGGTTTCTGATTGAAGCAGCAATATCAGGATATCATATTAAAGAGATATTTATGGGCACGAAGGAACACACATCTTTTGAAGATTATCGAGAAGATGTTTCCAAATTAAGTAAGATGGCTGAGCAAGTAGAATTTACTATAATCAGGGAAGCAATCAAGTACGATAGA
>JBAVTY010000215.1:0-2318 GCA_049696495.1 Candidatus Nitrosopolaris sp. | reverse complement strand
CCTGGCATACATGTGCTACGGCGTGCCACAATCTCCACAAGTCTTACGAAGTGTAGGTGTTTCACGCTGAGAACGTTAAATAACTATTATGTGCGATCCACATACCAATCACATATGATATGCAAATAACCTGGGTAGTAGTATTAGTTGGCCTGAGCATTATACTTTTCGAAGTATTCCCAGAGAAAAGTGTTTGGTCAATTCCTGTCACACAGGTAGATGAACACATGATTGCTGTTCCGGCAGGAGGATTAACTTTATTATTAGGGCAAAAACAAGAAGCATATAAAACTGTCACCAAAGAACAGCAACGATTTTGGAAAAGAATACTGATTGTAGATGACGAGAAAGATATCACTTTAGCTTTCAAAGTAGGGATAGAAGAAAGCAATAACAATAACGATATCAACAAAAGAATCGAAGTATATACTTCTAATGATCCTGTTGTAGCGTTGTCAGAATTCAAACCAAATTACTATGATCTTCTTTTGGTTGACATTAACATGCCACATATTAACGGATTTGAATTATGTGAGAAGATATTTGCTATCGATATTAATGTCAGAGTTTGTTTGATGTCTTCTGGTGAAATAAATTGGGAAGCACTAAGGGAAATGTATCCAACAAGGCAGGAAGGATGCTTTATCAAAAAGCCAGTCACCATGAATTATTTGCTTAAACGAATCAGATCAGAATTGGATTAAGTCAATGGGAAGATGGCGAGTCTTAACAAGTGTGCAGTTGTTTGATCATTGCAAAGGTAACTCTACATTGCTTACAATATACTGACCCTGCAGGTTCTTTATATATGGATTGTCATAAACATGTCAAGTGATTGAAATAAGGTTTCATTCATCTGTGACTCCTATAGTTTTCTTCCCCTTTGAGTAATAAAGTTCAGTCAGTACATCATGTAAGATTTCTTTTATCTCCTCAGCTTTCAAATCCGGCTCATCTGTTCTTTCAAATGGTTTGAAACGTTTCTCGATAGATTCAGCTTGGGCTTCAAGTTCTTTTTCCATCTGTGATACCCCTATAGCCTTAAGAAGAGTTAGCTGGCTTGCTGCATTTTTGTAAAGCTCTTTCCTCACCTCAGAATCTCGAGATATATGTTTAGCTGAGGTAAAGATCCCGACAAACAGGAGGTATGAACCTAGAGGAATAAATGCTTCTGTTATAAGGCCGTAGGGAGGAAAGACTCGATATTGTAATGGCGTTATTTCTAGTGAACTAAAAAGGATAGCCATGCCGATTGAGGAGACAAGTAGGGACTGGCGAACTCGATTATCATAAACCAATGCAGCCGCAGTCCAAAAAGATAGACTGAATAATAGCGCTCCGGCTTGCTTTGTAGCACTAAAAGATAGGATATATATGATGCTATAAAAGACAGGAGAGGACTGTAATGAAGAGAAGAATGCATCTCCGAAATAATTCTGAAAAGGGAAGATATAGTATATCAAGGGTATGCTCATAAGCGAGAAGTATTTTATCTTACCCAGCTTATACCGATACTGACTTAGAGATACAGATGTAGTTATCCACATAATAAGGAATGAAGACAAAGTGAGTACGTCAAACGCTATGGATAATAATTCAGTAGATGGCGACCCAGGAAGGTTTATTACATATGAAGAAAGCGGAAACGGTGTTACTTCAGGTAACACTGAATTGAAGATTGAAAAATAGGTTTCAAGATAAACAAGTGTTACCATAATGTCGATTGAGATTAACGAGAAGGATATAGCGTATAGAAGAATTTTGTAATCTCTTTTTGAAGCCAACCAGCTTCCAAACATAAAAACTAGGAACGCAAGAAAACCCAATGCTGAAAGGTGACTAAGATACGTTTGTACCTGCAATAAAACAAGACTGTAGTGACTTAGAAGTAGCATCTGGAAAATAATTATCGGTATGATGACGCCGGTCAGAAATACTGTGGCGATAATTATGCCTTGAAAATACGCAAGACCTCGTGGCGCAGGTTTGTAGGAATATTTTGACACTATCTTCCTCACAGAATTTAGCAGTATAGTGCTACCTGTTGCGAATATGATAGAGAAGATGACAAAAATCGTAAGGTTCAACCATGTCGGAAATTCCACTCCGCTGTATGAAGAAAAGCTAACAATAGTAGTATCGAATATTGCTACCGTTATGAAAACTAAAATGAAGACGAGTGCAGTTTTTTTGTTGAGTGTTAAGGAGGTGTAAGCAATTATCTTTTGCTTCACTTGGTCAAATAGTGCGTAGGCACACAAACGTAAGCAGTATTATCGTAATCAATAATAATAAGTTAATCGCGAATGACTGATAAT
>JBAVTY010000214.1:0-1691 GCA_049696495.1 Candidatus Nitrosopolaris sp. | reverse complement strand
ACTTCTATCCCTATTTATCTGCAAACTCAATATTCTCCCCCAACTCCTTCATCCTCCTAATACCCTTCTTGAATAGGTATTTAGCTTTTGTGGAGGACTCTTCTATAGAAAGACAAGATAAATCCGGGTGGTCATGCCAATCGGATTCTGTGAGTCTGGCAACCTACAGGACTAGGCTGCACCACCTTTCAGTACAACAAACCAAACGACAATACCGATGACTACCCCTCCGGCTACAGCAAGTATATCTCTAAGTCCCAACTCTCTCACCTCTCTATTTTACTTGGTTATATGATCTCTGCTATGTCTCATCTATCGGATCACAAGTTCAGGAGGAAAACCATAACCGCCACTACGATCACGAGAACCATGACCGATACCAGAACCTCTAACTAGTCGCGGTTCTCCATACTTTGCCAACGTCTTAATAATTTCAGCGATCTCACCTGGGCCATCGTGTTTCTTAACCAACTTGGACAGACTTATCACATCTCTGATGTCTCCCTGCTCTTCCCATGTCTCTTCTGCAATTATCAGAGCTGTCTCCTCCGACAACTTGGGGCAGACAGCACATATTATCCAAGATGCTCTATGAGCCTATTACTCCAAGATGTTAGTGGTATAATTTCTACTCCATACCTGTGCTATTATGGTTTTTGTTCCCTTATTGGTAGACTAAACGTAAATGTAGCTCCTTTTCCATCAGCATTATTCCCAGCCCACATATCGCCACCATGAGCTTCTACAATGCTTTTAGAAATGAACAATCCTAGTCCTGTTCCTGTGAAAGATGTTGAAACAAACTTAGAAAATAACTTTGGCATGACTTCAGGATCTATTCCCGGGCCATCATCCTTTATGTTAACAACAACTATATTATCGTGTTCTTTATTTTGTCTTTCGATTCTTCCTCTTGTCATTGTCTTCTTTTCTATCTCTATAGTTACAGTCCCACCTTTTTCCGCTTTGTTAATGAATTTAACCGCATTATCTAATAAATTAGAAACAACGTGAGTTATTCGTTCTTTGTCTGCTTGTATTGAGATATCCTGTGGATTGTAGAATAATCTTATATTCTTTTTATCAAGGAACTCTCTTCGCAATGTTATATCATTCATAGCATCTAAAATCACATCTTTCAGGTTGAATTCTTCTTCTTTCAGTTCTAGTGACTTGCCTTCAATTCTTGTAACGTCTAATATATCATTTGAAAGCCGCATTAATCTTTTTGCGTTAGCCTTCTAATAACCTCTAATGATTTTGCTTGCTCTGGATCATTTGTATGAGAGTAAAGGGTTTCTGTTAGGGCTAGAATAGGCTGTATTGGCGTACGCAATTCATGAGCTGCTATGTCGATAAATTCTCTTTGCATTCTGTGTGCCCTTTTCAGTTCTTCATTTAGTGTTCGTTCATTCCAAAGCAATTCGAATACCGATTTAAAAGATTCTGCACTGCGTCTGCTGTTCGAATAAATGGTAAATCCAATTGCGTCTGAAAATTCTATGGCGTCGGGTTCTCTGAGTTCTGCTCTAAAAAACTTTTCACCGTCAACTATAAAAATACCGTAAAGGGAATTACTACCATTCAAGATCTTAATACCCTCAGCTGCATTACTGTGTATTCTTTTTACAACGTCAGCGTTCTCTGAAGATAATGGGCAGATAATCTTTACTTTTGCACCATCTAATGAT
>JBAVTY010000213.1:0-7102 GCA_049696495.1 Candidatus Nitrosopolaris sp. | reverse complement strand
TTGCTTCTATCTAGTGAGACGAAACGCCATTTTTTTTCTAATGCCTTCGACGTTCCTATCCTATGGGTTGCTATCATACCTGGAGGCTTGACTCCAACTTCTATATGTATACAGCTTTCCTCGTCCGTCATGTCTTGGCCATTCAGTGACTTTTGAATACAAAGTGCTTGACCGATCTTCCCAGGGCCAGATGTCAATGATAATTCTTTACAGTTTTTACGAAAAATTTTCATGCACCTAATGCCTTCTACTGGTTGCAGCGCCCTGATAAGCACGGCACCAGCTTCAATTTCAAGAGGCCTTGCTGAAACATTCACGCAAAAATGATTACCGTAAATAAAATAAATATATGCTCTACCAGCTTCTCCGAACATCACAGCATTTCTAAGCGTTAGACCTCTAAATGCATGGCTAGCAGCATCTTCTTTAAAGCCGTATGCCTCTGTTTCAACAATTATGCCAGATAGTCGTTTGGGCATTTCTCCAGCATTGGAGATTATGCGGACCAGTTTGTTACCAAGCAATTCCATGGCGACGAGATCAGTAGACCTATTGTAAAAAGAGCGATCAAGACAAATCATACTAACCATACTTTGCTCCAGGTAGAATGTATCGACATATGCTATAACGATTAGTCAGTATCTTGTGCGCTTGAAATAAATTTTTTCTTATCATCAGTTACATCTTGAGATTTTCCAATATGTGTGCACGAGTCCGATTAGTTTACGCGGGCGATCATGGCTTTACATGCGTAATCTCCGTGACCACGCATTGGTACAAATCATCCTTAGAATTGTATCAGATTCCGATGTTCTCGGTATCTTTTCTCAACATCATCTGTGGTGAGGGAGAGAAGTTTTCGAATGCCAAAATCCTCAACAGCAAACGCACCCATTACATTTCCGTATACTACCGCTTCCTTCATCGTGTTGAAGGTTAAATTGTTCTGTTTAGCGATATATCCTACGAAACCACCTGCAAAAGAATCTCCTGCACCTGTAGGATCCACAATCTCTTCCAATGGGTATGCTGGAGCAGGAAATACTATATTTTCTGTAGTCAATAATGATCCGTGCTCTCCTTTTTTAATAATCACAAACCGTGGTCCCCACGAAATTATTTTTTTTGCACATTTTACCAGGTTTGTGTTCTTACATAGTAACCTGGCCTCGTCGTCATTAATTACAACTCCATCTACAGCACTCATCATCTTCACTACCTCATCGCGGCAGTTCAAGATCCAATATTCAATAGTGTCACAGACTACTAGTCTAGGATTGGAAAAGAGTTCTAATATCTTCATATTTTGAGTTGGATCGTTGTTCGCTAGGTAAATATATTCAGAGTTCATGTACGCATCAGGGATTACCGGTTCGAAGTGTGCTATCACATTCAGTTCAGTTTTGTTGGAAGTCCTACGAGACAGATCGTAATCGAAGGATGAATCGTAATGGAAAGTTTTTCCACCATCCTTGGTTAATATACCTCTAGTATCAACTCGCTTGTCTAGGATACTTCGGTAATCCGATGGAAAATCTGACCCAACTATCCCAACTATAGAAGTATTCGTGAAAATGCTAGAGGAAAGTGATGCGAAGGTCGCCGCTCCACCCAAAATCCTTGTTTCTGTCTTGAAAGGAGTACGTGTAGTGTCTAAGGCTATCGTTCCAAACACAGTTAACATTGTCAACGGCATTTCATTAATTTCAAAATTAATAAATTTTAAGACAAACAAAATCCCTGGTTGTATGCAAAAGCTTGTTCCGAAAACATAGTGATAAATAGAGTGTGACTGAACTCCTGACGATTAATGCGATTAATAGTGGCAATAACAGGCAGCTCAGGCGTAATCTACGGGATCAAGGTGTTGGAGGTTCTCCTCAAACTAAAGATAGAGACCCATTTAATAATTAGCGAGTGGGGGGAAAGAAATGTTCAAATCGAAACCGATAGATCTGTAGAATCTGTGAAGTCTCTTGCCACTATACATTACAACAATAACAACATGGCTGCTCCAATCTCCAGCGGCTCATTTAGAACTGACGGAATGGCAATTGTTCCGTGCAGTATGAAGACCCTGTCTAGTATTGCAAACGGGTATGACGATAATCTGGTTTCTCGTGCAGCCGGAGTCTGCATCAAGGAATCAAGGAGGTTGGTGATTGTTCCGAGAGAAACACCACTTTCAAGGATTCATCTGCAAAATATGTCAAGGCTTGCAGACATAGGAGTCATAGTTTTGCCTGCGATGCCAGGATTCTATCATAGACCAAAATCCATAGATGATATCGTAACTCATATCGCAGGCAAGATCCTAGATCAATTTGGCATTGAACACAATATCTTCAGGAGATGGGGAGAAGTTAGTTAGCCGTAACATTTTAGCAACTACCCAAACAGGTAGAATGTGGCTCAGTTACGAAGTAGATGCTAAATTCACGATACGAGAGGTCGGGGCTACGGATTTATTACACTTTCTATAATACCATGACAACGGACGGTGGTATGGAATAGCACGATACACAAAAAAATATTCTACAGAACGTTCAATGGATTTTTTCATTCCTCTGTTGACTCTACTGTTTCTTGGGGTAATGTACATCATGATAACACGGATAGACCATGGCTACTCTGGATTCCTCCTAGTGTCGGTGGCTTCGGTTTTTTTGATCTATTGGGTTAGAGAAATGAAACGAACCGCGAAAGATGAAGATTCAAAACCAATACCAGTTGATGTCGACACAAAGGACTGGGTTTATGATCTGATAAAGAATAAAAATGAAATGGTATTTGTTGCGGAAGTCCCAGGACCAGAAGAGCAGATTGACGTTAGGTTAACGATTGGCACCCTTCACGTGAAAAGTGGTCAGAAATTTGCCAAGGCTATTCCACTGAATCAAACTGAAGAGATGAATATATCAGATTTTAAGTACCGAAATGGCATACTCACAATAAAAATCAATAGGGTTTGATTATTGAGAATTTTCTTCCCATAATTTCATTTTATCAAGCTTCGCCTTTCGTCTTGCTACTTGCAACATGTTGTAGACAATTTTGTGTGAGCTACCCTTAGCGATCATGGATACTGCCTCCGTGGCTATTTTTATTTCTTCAAACGAGCCGATCAAACCAATCGTATGTCCGTATACTGAAATATTGGCCCCAGTCAGCTCTTCTATTGTTTTCCTCGACTTTCCTCCCTCGCCTATTATTCGTCCTTTGATTCTCTGGATAGAATTAGCTGAGTTACCAGCATAATCTCTAATATCTATCAGTTGAAGTATATCCTCAGCGAGTAAGCGATATGCACGTTCGGGTGAAAATCCCTTAGAAATGGCTGAAATTATTTCTATCGCTTTGAACGGCTCGGATTTGGTCAAAGGGAACGAGCCGGAAGAAACGCGGGCATCGCCACTCTCACTATCTATTTCAATTATCACACTGCATTTTTGCTCAATTTCTTCTTTTACCGCTCCATTTTTTCCGATTATCACTCCTATTCTAGCCTCAGGAATTTTGATTATTTGCTCAAAACTCATTTTCAATATCTGTCTCCTGGTCAGATATAATGATGCACATGCTATCGATACTATATCTGGAATTTATAAATCATCAAGAATGGGACTCCTGATATACTCTTTACGGTTGCTTCATTCGCAAGTTTCAATTTTATAGCTCGACTGACGATTCTCTGACCAGCTAAATTTGCAATCGAACATTCTAACAAAAGTTTGTCCGCTACTCTATCTTCAATTATCTCTTGTTGAAAGAATTCTTTCGTAAGCTTGATGGCAAATTTATCTTGTTCGATTTGTGTTCCTATTAATTCTAGGTCGCAAATGTTGACCATTTTCGACCCTTGATAGCTCATCCACCTCAGTGCATATTTCCCTCCGACCTCTATCTTGGACAAGCGTCGAGAAGTAACTTTTATCGCAGATTTAAACTAGTCTACTGCCTTGTGAAGCATTCATTTATTTTTTATCAAGAAAAACCATTCAAGCTCAGGTTTCGTACGTCAACCCCTCTATGTTGACGTCATTCTAGAGTCTCTTGGTGGCAATACCATTGTATTTACTACTGGCTAAAATTACGCCAATGATTGATATTGCAAAAATAGCAATAACAACGGTTGAGAATTCCGGCACCATCTGAGTACCAGTGATTTCAATTACTGAGGTTCCGTTATCGAAGTCAACCATCAACGTTCTTACCTGTGCTGTAGTTTTTATTTCGTCGGCTGCCGCGTACTGGCCATCTACGAATACTGCGAAGTTGTCGTCTACATTTCCTTGCTTTTTAGAGTCCAAAATGTTCCTGGGAAGTTCAATATTTAATTTTCCATTTGATGTGGACGAGACGTTAAGGAGAAGGGTGATGTTGTCCTTTTCCGCAGATATGCCAGTGAGATTGCCACCAATAATCTGATACTTGATCGTATAGGCTTTATTACCTAACTCGAAGTTGATCCTATTGTTGCTGGCTTTATTTGTTGCAGTAGTATTTTGCGCATACGTAAGTTGGAGTGATAGGATAGCAGCGGATATGGTGGCAAGTAAGATCACGCCAACAACTACCGGTAGTCTAGCGTCGCATTTTTTTCCTTTTATTTCATCGAACTGCCTTTCTTCTGTCAATTACGGGTATCCACCGGTTAAATCAATATGTGCGCTTAAAGCTTTTGTATGGATCTAACGTATCGTGTTTTTTTTGCTTCCACACCGCTAACCAAATCCTTCTCGTTCTATTAACATGCCGTTCACATCATGTTCACATGTGGTATGCACACAGTTAACAACGATGGTATCGTTCTTTCAAATAATCGCGAACAAAAACTGCATCGACTGTGAAAGAAATTCAGTTTAAGCAGCACTCCATTTCATTATTTGATGAACGATATTATTACAATATCCTTTTATGTTTTGAAAGTTTTTTCGCAATTAGATAATCTACAAAATAAAACAAATAAGCTCTTTCGTATATTTTTATTATCCAGGGTATATAGGATTCTGTCTTAGTCACTAGTTCAAAACCGGAATTCTCCACCATGGCCCTGAAGGTCTGAGCATCAACTTTTCGACTTGGGTGTAACTCGCTGTTATAATCGTAAGGATCCGCGAATACGACTATTCCATGAGGTTTTAGCAACCAATGGATAGATGCCAGTAGGTCCGTCGGTTGGACGACTTCTAATAGATTGAGTGCAAGTATCAGGTCAAATTTCATATAATTAAATGGCGCATGCAATGAATCTGTTACACAAAACTCAACATTTTCTTGTTTAGAAGTGACCAATCTCCTCCTGGCCTCCTTGATAAAGGAGAAGGAAAGATCGATACCAACTACATATGCATACTTTTTTGCAAGTCCCAAAGTACTATACCCAATCGAACACCCCATGTCAAGAGCAATTCCATCAGTTTTTGGGGTAATTGTATGCACAATACGATCATAAAGCTCGTTTGGCTTTAAGCGCCATTTGAGCGTACTTAGAAGCCTATCCTCAGACGAATGATCATATTGAACCCATCGGTATGGAACAAACCAGGCGCCACCTTCTTCATAGCGATTATCTTTCGCTTGCCCTGACGTGATCTGCCCTCCAATGGTTTTGAGGAAGTTTCTCATCTTATCCGTTTTGCTATTCAGTAACCAGTTGCCGAAAGTTGCGACGCGACATTCGGAATATTTTACAAAGTCTTTTACTACTACTGCTACTCCTTCTACTATTGGGTACAACGTTTGACATCTTTCGCATTTAAGAAAGCCTTCAACACATTCGTTATCTTTGCCTTGAAGAGTATCTAATGAAAGATGAATTTGTTTATCTGTATGTTGTGGACATACTAAATGGCGGTGGAATTGTATTTTCATTTTTTCCTGATCAAGTACGTAATGTAGCCTATTGAAAGTTAACCCGATAAACTTTTATTGTTATGAGTCAATACCGGAGGGAAGACGAGCTTAAAGTCCGTATCACCTGAATTTGCTTGTAAACCGGACAACTGCTTATACGAATATGTTCCAGTTACTAAATAGCTGGCTTTTCCCTCTACGATTTTCGTCCATGCATCAGGCGTAGAATTTTTTCTTTCTGCAAACTGTTTATCTTTTAATATTACTGATCCTCCTCCGATTACAGGAAAAATTTCAGCGGAAGATGATAAAAATCCCTCCAATCTATTTCCTATGTTGCCTGAAACTATACGTTTACCGTCCACTGATATGTCATATTGAATTGCCTCTAAAATTGATGTTCCTTGATTAGGGTTACGTGCATCAAAAGCAACTTCGATACTCGCACTGCGATTATTGATTTGTGTTGGAACAACATCTTTTATCGAAAGTGTAATAGGCGGGGTGTTATTTAAGACGTTCTGGTTCGATCCATTCTGTACCCCAACAAAGATTCCAGTGCCAAAAATAACATATATCAATATTGCAAAAGCAGCGAGACCTCCGCCGGCCGCATAGATAGCCGTCTTTGTATTCATTTAAATTAATATAAAATAATACCTTTTAAATGTGATTCCTATGTATAATATATTGTAGGACAAATTTTAAGTTGCTTATGCATCAAGATCGATCCGGGTAAGATCATTGCCTAAAAAATTAAAATGTATATAATATCCTTATATGAAAAATAACCACAGTTAGTATAAGCCAAATAATTGAATCGCTTCAATATGGTAGTCGATATTAGCTCTCTCACCTCTACAGCAACCTCTGCAGGCCTTGGAGGTATAACTGGTTTTCTGATCGGGTATGCTATTAAAAAGGTCGTAAAAATCCTATTAGTAATCGTCGGATTGGTATTTGTTGCGTTCGTGTTTCTCGAATACCAGAAAATAATATCTGTAAACTGGAACAAGATCCAGACAACTACTATCGCGGCGCTTGGAAATGTAACGTCAGGACAGCTTCTTGCAAGTAGCGGCATTCCATGGACCAATCATATAACCTCCTCAATGACCAGTTTCGGTATACCTTTAACCGGTAGCCTCACGGCCGGGTTGCTTTTAGGCTTTTTAAGAGGTTAGAGGTTAGCATTACTGTATCTACTCTTGGAAATGACAACTGGCTTTTGGCTGACACTATAAAT
>JBAVTY010000212.1:0-31628 GCA_049696495.1 Candidatus Nitrosopolaris sp. | reverse complement strand
GAAAATCGGGGCAAAAGATCAACATACTCCTGTTTAGTCCATACTTTTGTTTGGACCATCCTATCATGCCTACTACTAGTCTGCGCGCTACCATTACTATTGCTACTACTACCAAGACTATGATTAGTACTACCCCGGCTGCTACTAGCTACTGGAGTAGCAGATGGATCAGATGACATAAGCGAATGTTCCTCCAAAGATTTTTTTGTATGAACCAACCAACCAACCAACACCAAGGTTTGCAGCGCGGGAATGTCAGCTACCTACTAATAGTTGAATTTAGTAATTCCCGCATGAAGCTCATTTCGTCTTTTAATGATGCGATATCTGCATCATATTTTTCCTTCATTTTTTGTATGGAATTTTCCTTATCTAGGCGCAGGTCTTGGATGAGGGGTGATTGCGCCTGAATAGTCTCTCTTTTTTCGCTGATCGTCAGACTTGGAATGGCCTTCTTATAATCCTCCGAAATATCACGTTCTTGTGGCCTGTAATATGAGTCCTCCACGCCGATGCTGTGACCCATCAAGACCTTGACGTTGATAGACCTCATGCCACCCTGCTCCGCATGGGACATCGCAAACTTCCGGTATCCATGCGTCATTTTAAATGGATGGCGTTTTGCAGAGACACGAACCCCTTGTTTCCAGAGGGCCAGATTTAATAGAGATTTGATACCATTAAGCTTGAGCTGTTTTGGGTAAGTTGCAAGACCTAGGTTGGCCCCATATTTCACATTCGTTGTCTGCCAGAGGTCGCGCATCATCCAGCTTTCCCCAGTTATCTGCTCACCATGTTTCTTACGATAATCCATCCATTCAACCAAGGCATTATATGCTTGAGCTGAAATGCGTGACACGTATTGTTTTTTCTTTCCTTCATTCTGGCCGGCATAGACCAACATCTTGGCTGCTACCACATGACCTGTCTCTTTGTCTATTTCAGGCGTAATATGCTTCCATCTCAAAAAGTCCCAGGCACCAAGCCTAATACCTGAGGAGGCCATCGTATAGACAAGCGCCTTAATGCGCGGGTCAGGATATTCCACAAGACGTTGAAGTTCCTCGAGATTTGGCGCCCTGTCGTCTGCTGCCCTGTTTCCAGTTGGAACACCACGACGAATGATCTTCCATGATAACGTGATTCTATTCATCTCCAAAAATAACTTGACGGCTTTGTAGTAATTCGATATCGTAGCAGCTGCTATCTCTCCCCGGTTTAACTTCTCAATCTGAGATGATATGAATTGCATGAGCATGTCCTCAACCCACTCTGGATCTTCCATTGCTTTCTTTAGGAATTCTAGGGCGTCGTCCTTGAACACACCATTAAACCCAACGAACCTTAAGAAGACCCTAAGCCTCTGTGGATATTTCTTCTTGGAAATGGGTGACCTAAGGGCATACAGGAAGCCTGCGATAGGATCTTCAACGACTGAAAAAACCATACCTTTTCTTCACTATATCTGCAAAGGGGCCCTTAAAATAGTGTCAATATCAAAACGGGCCCGGTGGGCTTCGATCCCACGACTTCCGGCTTTCTTCAAGTTTAGAAGGCAGGCGCTCTATCCATGCTGAGCTACGAGCCCTTGCTTAAGCCTGATTTGTAGTTACAGCTAAAACCGTACCACAAACAAGGCAGCATGGTAAATTGAAAAGGTAAAATCACCTTTATAAAATGTTTAGCCGTAATTGACCCCGGTATGCTCCAACCTCTTTTTGTAAGTCCCGTAACTCTAAGTGCCTAATGACCTCGCAGCTTTTATGGCTATAACAAAACGCTAGAGCTGCTAATACAAATATTTGGTCGACATATCATCTGCCGGGAGCAATTACGGAATTATTGGCCGTGTTACCACCTATCACATACCATTTAACGAGACATGCTTATCAACAATACACCTACCGCCAATTACGAAAAGGTATAATAACCAGATAATATTACACGTTCCTATTGTCACTAATTTAGTCCTGTGGCATTCGGTTGAGAGTGAATCATATGGTTATAGAGGATGAAGTTACCAATAGAAGTATTAGTAATACCAATGCAAATACTGATCGGACTGATACTGCGCAAGATAGTATTGATGGTCGCTTTATACAGGAACAGATAGCAAAAGTATTCAATATCTGGTCTGATATTAGCAGATTACCTACTGTTGGGCCATCCTTCGCCTATTCTCAAAATCCTAGATCAGATCTAAAGGAACTAATTGAAATCGGGAAAAGCTTTCTAGAATTACAAATCCACGTTAGCGAATATTATATGCAAATTAACAACACCTATGTACAAGCGTTGGCAAGGGCATCGGAGAAAGCACCCAAACAGTACAACTCAAGAGAGGATTTTGAAAGATATAGAAAGGTTGCGATAGATGTTTTTGAAGACGCATTCACAGGCTTGTATGATTCTAAGGAATTTGCTATCTTGTGTGGTTTGCTGCAAAGTAATAAATTTGATCTATTGATGCATTTGCAGAAGCTTACCGAAAACAATTTGAAAGCATTAAACCTTCCTACTCGATCCGATATGGATGATATGTCGAAGGATATTCACGATTTGAAAAAGACTGTTCACGATCTTATACGGAAAATTGAGGTAAATGAATCTGGAAACATACCTTACTAGTACGTCCGGTAGAACCTTTGAAAAGGATAGTACAATACATCAAATAATCGATACAGATATTTTGAAAGAAATTGGA
The DNA here is from genome assembly GCA_049696495.1 of Candidatus Nitrosopolaris sp. Taxonomy (GTDB): domain Archaea; phylum Thermoproteota; class Nitrososphaeria; order Nitrososphaerales; family Nitrososphaeraceae; genus Nitrosopolaris. Next base: position 28,924 of record JBAVTY010000212.1, on the reverse strand, counting down.
GATGTAACTCGTAAGCTCGAAAAAACTAGAAATACACTTCATAGTGCAGGCGATATCATAGTCGGGAACACCCCAAATGAAGTCGTACATGAAGGAAGAATGTTTAGGCTTCTACATTATCGACCTATGGTAGGGAAGACGGCAAAGACACCGATTTTGGTTGTATATGCGTTGATAAACAGGTCATATATCCTAGATTTGCAACCTGATAAGAGCTGGATACGCAACCTGTTGAGCCAAGGATTCGATATATATTTAATAGACTGGAAAACCCCGACGCAGCTTGACAAGTACGTCTCTTTTGATGATTATGTGAATAATTACATCGACGATTGTGTAGATTTTGTCAGAAGAAAAACTTCAGTAGACAAGATAACCCTTCACGGATATTGTATGGGTGCTACCATGTCTGTAATTTATGGCACACTACATGAAGATAAGGTCAGAAATTTAGCCACAATAGCACCAGTAATTGATTCCGATAAAGATACTACTGTGTTAGCCAATTTCTCAAGATATGTAGAAGCAGATAAAATGTTTAATTCTATCGGTAATTTACCTTCCGAGCATCTTTATGCATTATATTCGACCTTAAAGCCATTCAAGCAGGGAGTAAACAAGTATTTCAACTTAGTTGAAAACATTGACAACGAGGCGTTCGTTCAGAATTTTCTCCGAGTGGAAAAGTGGCTTTATGACACGCCACCTATTGCAGGCGAAACATTTAGGCAATGGATAATAGACATTTATCAAAAAAACCTTCTAGTGGCTAACGAAATGAAGATAGGAAACGAGATTATAGATCTCTCAAAAATAAAAATTCCTGTTCTTAATATTGTTGCTGAAGAAGATCATCTCGTGTCACCACAATGCAGTGCACCATTAAATGATGAAGTATCTAGTCTTGACAAAAGGTTAATGCGATTTCATACCGGACATGTAGGACTTATTGCTAGCAGCTATTCTCAGAATAATGTCCTTCCCAAAGTCGGCCAGTGGATTAAGGCACGTTCGCAATAGTCCGCTCAATGACCTGATGACCCGATGACAATTAGTCAAACAACGTTATGTCTACTCTGGAACAGCATCCTTTTTCCTATGAATGGGTACAATGATTACCTGGACTAAATCGCCATCCCCGATATTCAAAGCTTGCCTTTCTGCTTCTGGAATAGATATTCTACCCCCAGTCTGCACAGTTGTCTTGAACATTGCATTATAATATGTTAAGCCTTGAAGTGTGGAGAAAAAATTCTGAATTGCATCTTGCTGAACTGCCGAATAACTCCTAATAAAATCTCTCTGTGCTTCAGCTCCCTTTTCAATTGCCTTTTTAAATCCGCCAGCCGCTTCATCTCCACCAGAAGTATCGCCCATTTCAACAAAAGGTTATACTGACGTTTATTTAATATTAATCCCAGCTAACTCTCATCAGCAAGAAAATCTAAAATGACCTTATTGAACTCTGCTGGCCTCTCCACATAGGGGGTATGCCCACAATCTTTTATTACTACAATCTGACTATTACGAACTCGTCTGTAATCTCCTAAATACTGCATGGGTATCAAATTATCATTATCTCCCCAGATAAATAACGTCGGCACTAATATTTTCGATAATTTATCTGCCAGCATTGGCGAGTCTCGTATTCCCAATAACGTTGACATAAAAGCGTACTTGGCATTCGGAAGCCTCATTCTGTTGACAAAGTCCCTTACCGTATCATCTGTGACATGGCTGGGATCGTAAGACATGTCCATAAAGGCTCTGAGTGCATTTTCACGGGTCGGATATAGGGCTGCCATAATATACTGGTCAAGAGCATGTGTGGAAGATTGCATCATCCCCGCAGGGGCAGCCAAAACCAATTTATCTGTTCTCTTGTTGAATCGTATCGCGAATTCCGCAGCCATCCATCCTCCGAATGATGATCCAGCTACGCTCGCAGCCTGAATATCCAAATTATCTAAAAAATTCTGTAAAAAGGCAAGAAAAAAATCGATCGTATATTCAACAGTTGGCTTGTCACTATAGCCGAAACCAATGATATCTGGGACAATTACTCTAAAGTACTTGGACAAGTCAGGAATTACAGGCAACCATCTTTCGGCAGAGGCTCCTATTCCGTGCAACAGAAGTAGAACTTTGGTCTTATGTAATGTACGTGTCAATTTGTTATAATCGAGATATCTAATGTTAAAACCATCGATATGAGTCATCTTCATGGGAATATCGTTTTCTAACAACCAGATCTACGTCGCTTGACTAATGGCAGCTGATTTAATATTCATTTCTGAATTAAGATAGATTAACCGTCATTTGTATCGTTTATTTAGTCTTATTTCATAGCCTTTGTAATATATTTTATAGTCTTTAGCTTGTGAGTACTCTCCATTTTGGCTGTTACGGTGCAATCGACTTTGAAGCCTCCCAGAATTTATCACTAACGTAATGCAAATTGTCTATCACATACCCTGTTGCCATAGAGGAAGCAATTTCGCTATCTGCCAGAGCTATGCCTACTGCCAACGCCTTCTTGTAAGTCTGATCTTTAACTATAACAATCCCGTCTTTCTTGAAATTGTCAAAACTCGTTATTCCCGGTCTCATTACTTTGGCTCCGTTGCAAACGAATTTGATGGCACCCATGTCTACATAAACAGAAGGAAAGTGGTCTAGCAACTCCAGTTTGCCTAGGAATGGTAAGATAACTGATTCACGTGTTTGAATTGCGAAGAAATTCTCGGCCTGTATAAAAAATTTGCCTTCTTCTATCTCATATATCTTGAAGTTCTTAATTTTTGGGATAATATCTTCGGGCCATTTTGCCCGAATTGAATGCATTAAGACGGTGCTCTCTTTTTTAGAAAGTATCGATATTTTCAAATCGCTTGATTTAGAATTTGTCTAGATTTAAAAGTCATGTTGGAGTAGCTCGACTTAATCTCCTTAGCTTTCCTGTAGTCGGTTATCGATGGGAATATATTCACATCCCATGGGACCGCAGTATCTTCCTACGTATGAAGCCTGGGGTCGATAAAGAGCAGGCTTTGGAGCAGCCTCTGCAAATTTTTCTTCAATAACGTGTGCACACCATCCAGAGATTCTTGAAAGGGCGAATATTGGGGTATTAAGATCCATCGGGATACCCATGCTATAGTATAAGGACGCGCTATAAAGGTCGACATTTGGATAAATTGGTTGTTTATGGTGTTCTAGCATATACTTTTTGGTTGCCCTCTCGACACATTCTGTAATTTCAAACCATTTTGTACCCGTTTCACGAGACATAATTCCAGACAATCTTGAAAGGACTCCTGCTCTAGGGTCGGTCGTTTTGTATACTGCATGTCCCATACCCATGACTCTTCCACCTTGCTGTAATTTATCCTTCACCCACCATTCTGCCATTTTTGGGTCTCCTATTTCAAGTAACATCTTCATAACCTGAATATTTGCACCACCATGTAGTTCACCAGATAAAGCACCAATTGCTCCGCCGATCGACGCGTACATGTGAGCTCTAGTGGATGCTATTTCCCTGGCAGCAAAAGTGGATGCGTTGAAACTATGTTCTGCATGTAATATAAGACAGACGTCGAACACCTTCGATTCTTCATCATTAGCATCATTACCTCGTAACATATATAGAAAATTCGCTGCGTGCGATCCTTCCTTTCTCGGATCGACCACCTGCAATCCTTTTCGAATCCGGTCCCACGCCGCAATAATTGTCGGGATTTTTGAGATGAGAAGAATTGCTCTTCTGATGTTTGCTTCCTTAAGATCATCATCCATATCGAAATCGAAATCAGGAAGCTCGGAAATAGATGACTGCAACACATCCATAGGACGTGCTCTCTTTGGTCGAGTCATCAGATTCTTGACAATAGGTTCTGGCAGACTTCTAGATTCCATTAGTCGACGAGAAAAATCTGCCAAATTTTGTTTGCTGGGAAGCTCTCCAAACAAGAGCAAGTACGCCGTTTCTTCAAAAGTGGAATGGTTTACCAGATCTAATATTTCATATCCTCGATAGATTAGTTTGCCGTTTTCACCGTCTATAGAACTGATCTTTGTATCAGCAACCGCTATATTTCTCAAGCCGATATTTCTAGTATCCATCGATATCTAGTTCTACAAATTTGTATTTAAATCAATGTCGTAAGGTCACACAACACAAATTTTCCAGGACAGGTTTGAAAAACAGCCTCAATATATCACTAGAAGGTCTGCAAATCCAGTATAACACTGCAAAATTGCAATTCGATTTCATCATATTAATTTTTTTATCTCTTCAATTATATTGTTGAAAGACGTGTGTAATCCCTTTTACAATTCTCTATGATTAGCTGATCCCTCGCTATGCTTGAACTTTAAGATCATGTTCGATCTTACTGGTGTATGCAGCTTCTTCCAGCTAGCCAAGTTAAAAAAAGGGGAGGTGATAATAAAACCTCAACTGAGATAAATATGGGAAAAAGAGATTTGACATAATGCTCTTTACATATAGCTAGGACTAATGCTATGCCTATAGCGCTACAGGCTATGCAGAGTTATTCAAGACAATTGGTTCGCTGCTGAAATTAAAACAGTCTATCTAGATCGATTCTATCGTTCAGAGGTAGACCCAGACCTTTCCAAATGAATATGGGTATTTTAATTAATGGTTGGATCCGATGTAAACAAACTAGTTTTCAACTTGGACTTCAGGTAATCAAGAGGAAGATTTGTTATCCGTTGTTTCATAAGAATTCTAATATCTTCGGTAGTGTCAAGATCTACCATAATCCTCTTTGATAAAAAGACTTTGATGGGAATTCCAACTTTTGTAGCTGCTCGGATATGCGCATTAAAGCTATCTTCGTCGTAATAGGTCTTCAACAATCGTGATGGCTTACGTAGAAGAGCGTTGGATCCGTCATGCCGTATGGAAGGACAAATAACTAGACATCTTTCTGTTGATTCTGCTTTCCTGCAAATCATATTAACATCAGTAGTCATTAAGAGTGGGAGATCCTGTGGAATTACTAAAGTAGCTTCTGCTCCGTTTTCGGAACTATAATCATCCGCTCGCGCAATAGCAGCATTCACTCCGTGATCTTTACTCTCTCTTAAAAATTTTGCATCGTTCCTCTTAGCGATCTCCATTGCCACCTCATCACTTGAGACGATGACTATTTCCGATATTGCAGACGACTTTGTAAGAACGCTTATCGTATTCATAAGTAACAACTCGGACAACTTTTTTCGTTCATCGACATTTAGTACCGAAGACAATCTTGATTTACTACTATCGAATTTTTTGACCGGTACAAGAGCAAATATTTTCATATTTAGGTTTGTGTGAGAAGATAAGATGCCAGTCTGTTTTCGTCATCAGAAGATTTCATCAGAATATCAGTTTCGTAGACCTTCATACCAATTCCTTCTATCATTCTAGATGAATCTCCATCATTTTTAGAAATAACAAACTTGGTTAGGAAATCAGAATAATTTTGTGCTACTCCAAAGGGAGTGGTAGGTAATTTCATCGCTTCCATGTACTTTATTGCAGGTCCGCTTATTGCCCTATTCCCAATTAGAGGTGAGACTCCAACAATTTTTTTTCTCTCCTCAACAAGTACTTTTTTAAGACCTCTGATGGCAAGAATCGGACCTATGCTCGAGACAGGATTTGCGGGCGGTAAAACTATTAACTTGGACTGTCTTATAGCCTGAATCACTTCTGGATTAATTCTCGCGTTCTCTGCACCTTTATACTTGATATTGATAACTATTGGTTCAGCCCTATGTTTTACCCAGAATTCCTGAATGTGCATCTCACCTCTGTCAGTCAAGACTTTTGTCTCTAGCGGATCATCAGTTGCAGGAATAATTCTTGATGAGACGGAATACTTTTTTCTAATCCATTCTGTAATATAGGACAGGCTTTTTCCATTCTTCAGCATGATTGTACGTAAGAAATGTGTAGCTAGGTCCCTGTCTCCTAGCTTAAACCAAGTTTGCTCGCCAAGCATCTCCATTTGACGAAGGCATTCAAATGAATCATTTTTTATACCCCAACCTTGTATAGGATCGAGTATACCAGCTAACCCATAAATCACGGTGTCGATATCAGGGCAAATGTAAAGGCCGTAAAGCCAAATATTGTCAGCGACATTTGAAATTACTTTTAAATCGCTGTGCTGAGAGGCCAGTCCACGAATTAACTTGATGGAGCCTGTTCCCCCAGCTAGAACGGTGATCATAGCCAACCTCATTTAGTACATAATGTATAATTTTCGGATACGGGAATTATAGGCTGAGGTTGCTGCCAATTGGCACTGGCGTATACCCAGGCAATCAACAAAGAATATAAACAGGACGCCATGAGAGTTCTTGTGTGAATATTAGTGCAGTTCTGCTGGTCTGCATTATGTCAGCAATTATAGTTACAGGTTTTACAAGTCATGCACACGCTGTGCAATTTACTGTATTTCTTTCTCCCAAGACAAATAGTGCTTCCGCTGATCTAACTGGAGTAAGATTCATCACATTGAAATACCCGGTGGGAGGCGCGTTATCCAACCAATTTAACGGTAAATCAGACCATGTTAGATTTAGGATGAATGCACCAGACAATGTCATATCAACGATCAACCAAGATATAGCAAGCGAGAAACAGAGTCCGGTGCGTATTACCAACGCAACATTAGAGTATTCTGGAGATATGCTAGGCCAACCTGACTCCCTTTTGGTCTCGTACAAACTGGATCTTAAGGCATTTATTTCCAATTATGTTCTACAATCATCATCCAATAATTCAATTATTGATTTAAATTGGAGAAGTTTCTTTGTTAATCAACCATTAGTAGTTGATACGCCGAAGTACGGGAAAGTAAATATTAACGAACCAATTGGATTGTTCCAGATTGCACATCCAGCTGTGGCTCAGGAACTTTTGAATTCGTCAGCGGCCGATATTATGCAGGATCCCCTATTAAACTTCCAAACCATCGGAGCATCTATGGATATTTGGCACTTCCTTTTCGACCCAACAGGGAGCATTGCAGGTGCTTCTGGCATGTTTAGTCAACAACCAGGTTCTAGAGCTGTGTCGGTATATGCTCTTGGAGAGAGTAGTCTCAGGGAAGGGTCTTATACCGAACAAGTTAAGGATGCATCTGCAACCATAAATGGCGAAACAGTTAGCGTTCATGCCTCGACTCCTCCTCCGAGTGCTCAGATTCAGATTCCTGGATTCTCCAAGACACAAAAAACCGGAAACGGTGGTGAGGTTGCCTTTGTGTCTTCACAAGCACCTCAAGGCACAGTTACTGCTACAGGAGGATTCCCAACCCAGGTGCTGCTTGTCTTCGGCGGCATGATGGGAGGAATTGCCGTCTTTGTGCTCTTCAAGTCAAGAACACCTAAGACCACTTCTGGAAAAACTTCACCTGTTGGAGGGGAGACACCAAGCTCCAGCGGTGTTGGAGGGGGGTCCCCGTTTTAGGACAGAAGAGTGGTTTCAATAAAATCTGCATATTTTTATAGCGTCAAGCTGAGATCCGGGTCTTTTTATTGCTTTGAGGGTATGAAATACAATAATAAAGGATAAGTTGATCTCACCGCAAAAAACTTTCTACGCTTTTATTCAGAATCAGATAGTTATTGAACCGTGTTTCCATTTATCTCAAAATCCACTATCATTGACTTGGACAATAACCAGCCAAATAAAAGAATAGACCTGTGAATCTAGAGACATACATGTATCCATATGAGTTTTCTTTGTGTGTGCTAGTAGTAACCCTCCTTCTGTTTTATGCGGGATTCCGCTGAGCGGCCAACCCGAGCAGATGCAGGATCCTTATGCTCTGTTTGGCCTTACTCCGCTCGGGTCGGTGTTTTCATTCCAGGTCTATGAGCCTCAGGTTATTCACCATCATCGGTATCCCCATAGCTGGATATCTTTTCTGTCCCGTTGCCAGCTGTCTCCAGCTAATTATCGCTAATTCGAGCCGCCTGCAATGAGGGAGGAGTTTCCTCTCTTTCGAGTAACCCGCACGCTAGCTCACGTCTCTGCCTACACATTTTGGGTATATTAACTGAGTGTTCGCGAGATAGTCAGATGAGGAAAGTACTCTTTCTCAAGTTCAACTATCTCTGTGATGTTATGCGCGTTGCTATAATCGTTTAAGATCTCCGAGTTTAATTCAATGAACGTGTGTCCCCATTTAAATTTGTCCAATATCTTTTCGGACAGATTTCTCCATCCCAATATGAAGAGGGATGCAGCCAATGCTTCTGCAGTGGTTAACTTCGATATTTTACAATAATTGTTAGGGTTTCCGGCTAATAAAGCCGGCAAGCGTCGGCAGATACCATTCTTTAACGCTTTTCTTTTCAGTAATGTGTCCATGGCCTTTTCCCAAGAGCAGTCAAGTGCACAAACTGAATTAAAGAGACCGCTGTCCTCGTTTGACAGAACGATTTTGCAAAAAGGATCTAGCAATAATGTATTTGGACGGATAAATCTAATGGATTCGACTAGACCGAACCTAACTAATTTAGCTGCAGTGCATTTAGCAGGATCATCTTGCCTGTACATTAGCACTTGTGCTCGCATGAGATATCTTTACTTGCCTCTGATTTAAGCAGTGGTGAAATTCCTTCACAAACCATTTTCACGGCGGCTTATGATGTCGTTAGAAAGATGAGATTATAGTTGAAGAGGATATTTTTAATTGACTGTCAAATCTGAAGCTTGAACGTCAGGGTTCTGTACTTGCAGGGAAGTTGGCAAATACCCAACGAAACAAATGCCACGACATCTATAAACCAACTATTCATCGGCCGCTGTAAATTATACTTGACATTGGCATCATGAGGCGGACCGATTCGAAATAAGATTCCACGTCCATCTCGATTACATTTCCTTGATCTATGTCTATTATATAGATCATATGTATCCTGCCATTAACAATTTCTTCCTCGGTTACAGGAGGGTTACGGTAATATTTATCGCAAACGCTCTTAAGCTTGGCTATTTCCTGATTTGTTCGATCACTTGGTGGTCGCCTGTACATCTCAGGTATGGGAAGAATACTAACGGGGTTCGTTGCAAGAACAAACTGATTCGCGAAATTACTATATCGAGCTATTTTGCTCGCGACTCTTGCATAATAGTACGATAGAGGGTCTAGGGCATGATCAGGAGGGACAAATCCTGTTTCAATCTCCACGACCGTCTCTCCGTTTCCTTTGGTCCCATGGAGATCACATACAAGAATGTCGGTGAGTTGCTTTTCGACATCCACTGCATAACCGTAGCGAATAAGGTGCTTGGCACAGATGAGCTCCATTACAGAATGGTTTATTTTTACCAAGTTTTTCGTGTATAATTCAATCAATCTGTTTTTTACAAAATTCATTCGCTGTTTTAGTTCTACTCCTTCGCCAGATGTCATTTTCTCTGAAAGGCCATTTACATCTGCTGTGAAACGGTCTATATCCAAATATCAATACACCATGAATTGATCCTTTAATTAAGCTGTGCCTTTTATAGAAAAATTAAAAATCTAGCAAAAACTGTTGATATTTTAATATGTCGTCGATAAGTAAAATAACCGTCCTCGGTTCGGGGATAATGGGTCATGGAATTGCACAAATCTCTGCAATGGCGGGCTATCATGTAACTTTACGTGATATAGACTCCACTTTATTGGATAAAGCATTGGAGAAAGTAAAATGGTCTCTAAACAAACTCGTAGAAAAACAAAAGCTCACTCAAGTAGAAGCCGAGAAGATATTCCATAGAATCACACCCGAAATAAACCTAGACCTGTCTTTGAAGGATGCTGATTTGCTAATAGAAGCAGTACCGGAAAATCTCGATCTTAAAAGAAAAGTATATGCTGATGTGGATAAATTTGCTGAAGAGAAGACACTCTATGCCTCTAACACCAGCACGTTGCCAATAACTGAAATGGCAGCACTAATCCGTCGACCTGAAAGGTTCATAGGATTGCACTTTTTTAATCCGCCGCAATTGATGCGACTTGTAGAGGTCATACCAGGACGAAACACCAATCAGTACACCATAGACACAGCCTTGGATTTCGTAATGCGAGTTGGTAAGGAACCTGTATTATGCCGAAAAGACGTTGCCGGTTTTATCGTAAATCGGATTTTTATACCGTTGGTACATGAAGCCGCATATTGTTTAGAAACTGATGCAGTTTCGATGACCCAGATAGATTCAGCAGTAAAGTACAAGATGGGTTTTCCTATGGGTATTTTTGAGCTTGCCGATTTTACGGGGCTTGATGTAATATTTAAAGCCACATCAGAGATGTTTTCCAGAGACAAAAGAATAGTGAAGCCGCATCCAAAAATAAAAGAACTGGTTGATGCCCAAAACCTTGGGCAGAAATCTGGCAAGGGTTTTTATGAATACAGTGGAAGTACTTACGAACGCATAAGTCTAACAGCAGAAGAGGCAGCAAAGTATAATCCAATACGTTTGGTGGCTGTTTCTGCTAATAATGCAGCTTGGCTAATTTCAAATAATGTATGCACAAGAGAAGACGTGGACAAGGCACTGAGACTAGGGATGGGACTGAAAACAGATCTATTTAACACAGCGGAGAAGTTTGGTATGGGAAATGTCGTGGAGAAACTGCGAGAGATGGCAGCAAAGTATGGTTCGAGCTATGAGCCTGATGTTTATTTAGAGAACTACAAAAGCAAATGAACTTCATTTGTTGTCAGAAAATATTTGCACTGCGGAACGAGCATCCTTGGCCACCAGTATGGGGACTCGATTCCGTTCATCTAAATATTTTCCGGCATATGTATCCGCCACGCCGCCGCTGCCTGCTATTACAACGATAGCTTTCTTTGACATATATCCTGCCGCCATCTCTATTAACGTACCGACACCACCACCAATAGCGATAATTCCGTCAGCAGAACTAGCTATAATGAAATCTCTGGCAAATCCAATACCTGTACAGATGACGACATCGCAAAAACCATTGGCGAAAGAAAATTCTTCTTGCGGTATTATACCAATTGTAAATCCATTGCTTTCTTTCGCTCCCTTGCATGCAGATTCCATAACTCCTCCCAGTCCACCGCAGATCAAAACTGCACCTGCACGTGCTACTTCCTTTCCTACCTCATATGCAAGATTTCTCGCCTGTTCGGTACATCTGTCTTTATTATATCCAACCACAGCGATTTGAAACTTACGCACAATATCCGACTATTTCTGTTTGTCTTATACTTTGTGATAAAAGTTTTAAAAAAGGACGAACCTAATGTAGATTAATTGAAATTTAGAGACCGAGTGCATGCAGGCAACATGATTGCTGAAAAATTGAGTACGAATCCTACACTTAATTCTCTAGATAGAAACCAAGCGATAGTTTTGGGTATTCCTCGTGGCGGAGTAATCATAGCGGAAATAGTCGCGAGAAAACTCTCTGCTGAACTTGATGTCGCAATAGGAAGAAAACTGAGAGCTCCAGAAAACCCAGAACTTGCGATTGGAGCCATTATGGGGGACGGTACAACCTACACGAACGAGTATCTTATCAAAGCTTTGAAATTATCAGAAGACTATATCGAGCGCGAGAAAGCAAGACAACTATCGGAAATAAGACGTCGTACTGCACTCTATCCCAAGAAACGCGATTACAATGTTAGAGATAGAATCGTAATCCTAACGGATGATGGCATAGCGACAGGGGCTACAATTATTGCCGCTGCACGATGGATAAGAAAACAAAGTCCAAAATATTTGATAATTGCTGTCCCGGTGGCCCCTCCGCAAACTGTGGATATACTTAGGCATGAGGCTGATGCTGTAGATGTGATTCTTAGCCCTGAAACCCTTAACTCCGTCGGACAATTCTATGAAAATTTTGAAGCTATTGCCGATGACGAGGTTAAAGAGATTCTAAGCAGAGAACACCTTTAGATCTTCCCCGCTCGATAGCCGATTTGAAAAGATTGCAGCATGAATTGCTATAACAAGTATTACTAGTACGATCAATTTCAGCTTGCTAATGCTAGCAATTCCACATCTGGAGATGTCGAATGTCTGATACTCCATGATCTTATGTCATCTGGTGATGAAGACAGATAACATAAAAAATATCTCTTTTGCAAGGCATATCTGAGCGTGAGGTATGTCTTATAATACCGATAATTCGAGTTTTCAGTATCCTTAAAGTATAGGGAGTGCTTTTTTTCAGCCTATGCATTATCATGTTAAGGATATTTCTCTGGCAGGCGAGGGAAAGAAAAAAATAGATTGGGCAGAGACTCATATGCCTGTACTTGTCGCTTTAAGGCATAAATACCAGGACGAAAAACCACTTAAGGGTATCAAGATCGCAGGATGCTTACACGTAACAAAAGAGACGGGCGTACTTGCAAGAGTACTGCAGTCGGTTGGTGCAGAGCTGGCTTGGTGCGGATGTAATCCACTCAGCACTCAAGACGATGTGGCTGCTTCACTTGCTACTGATGAACACATCTCGGTATTTGCAAGGCGAGGAATCTCGACAAGGGAATACTATGATGATATCCGTTCTGTGATTGGCATCCATCCGAATATTACAATTGATGATGGCGCCGATCTGACTATCGAGATGCACAAAGAGATGATTGGCAAGTCAGTTATTTACGGGGGGACAGAAGAAACAACCACGGGTGTGGTTAGACTACGCGCATTACAAAATGCAGGTAAGCTGAAGTACCCCATTATAGCAGTAAATGACGCTGAGACTAAACATGATTTTGACAACGTATATGGAACTGGTCAATCCGCACTAGATGGAATTATTCGTGCGACGAATATTCTGTTAGCAGGAAAGAACATTGTAGTTGCAGGCTATGGGCACGTAGGAAAAGGGATAGCGAAACGAGCAGCGGGAATGGGTTGTAACGTTATTGTGACAGAAGTAGATCCTATAGCTGCGTTAAAGGCGAAGCTGGATGGTTTTTCTGTTAGCCAAATGTTCAGTGCGTCTGGGATAGGAGATGTCTTCATAACAACTACGGGTTGTAAGGATGTGATTGCAGAAGGAGATATCTTAAGGATGAAAGATGGCGCGATCCTTGCTAACGCAGGTCACTTCAACGTAGAAATTTCAATCCCGGCGATAGAGGCACAATCTACAAGTTCGACTCGAATTAACGAGCATACAGTGCAATACAAATTGAAGAGTGGTAGTAGAATCTATTTGATAGGTGAGGGTAGATTAGTAAACTTGGCAGCGGCCGAAGGTCATCCATCGGAAGTTATGGATATGAGTTTCGCTAATCAATTTTTATCAGTTATGAAACTTGCCGAATCTAAAGGATCGATGAAACCACTAGTATATGACATAGACGTATCTCAGGACAAGGAAATTGCGCTTGCTAAATTGGAATCCATGGGAATCCAGATTGATCACCTGACAGAAGAGCAGAGGCTATACTCGGAAGGATTCAGCGAAGGGACATAAACGTTGTATTTCTTAAAACCCCTGATTAGACAAGGTCCAGAGTTTACCGTGAACACCATCTCAAGATATTAATACCCACAAATTGTTTCATGTTTGATTCCTGCGCAGCATTGATTCCAGAATTAGTAGGATGGGTGGTCTAGCATGGTTAAGATACCTGTCTCACACACAGGTGATCGAGAGTTCAAATCTCTCCCCATCCATTATATATAAAAAAGGTTTACGAGAAAATCAACATCGTAACAAATACGGCTGAGGTAACAGCTAGGAAAATTTTGGTTATGTTCATAGATTTGTTGAGAGCTAACGCGTAATCATCGAACTGTCGCTTACCCATTACCTTGATCATCGATACGGATGATGAGAGCTCGAATCTAGCAGAGGTGGCTTTCTCAATAGATTTTTTTGACAACTGTAGATAAATTTCTGCAATGTCCTCATGTTTGCTTATATTGCCGAGGGCGTAATATCCTTGTCGCGTTCTCTTTCCAGAAGTAGAATGCGTATCTGAAGTACAGAGTTCTAGCGTTTGAATTCCATTCCGAGCCAACTTTGTAATAACATTATCTCGTAGACTGTTATCCATGTTGTTCGAATCCGCCCATCCAATAACATATTGATTGCCGTTGACTTCGAAGACAATAGTTGCAAGTCCTGACTGTCCTAGTTCATCCTTTAGTCGTGTTGTGTTGCAGGAAATATCATCCATGTTGGCGAAACCCACTTTGAACTCATATTGGGGAGCGTTGATCAATTCTTTCAAGCAGATTTTTCCTGCTGATAATAAAGTTTCAAAGTCTGATTTTTTCAGATCCTCTCCCATTGCGTTATGACTGTCGACCACGAGAATATGCTTCAGGCCGAGATGGGATGAATATCTTTCCAAGGCTATTCGTATGCTTTCAGGTACATCTTCCATACCTGCAGGAGCCATTGAGAGGATGACGATCGCAGTACTGCCAAAAATAATTCCAGTTGCTGTGCTTCTTCCCATCCGAGTCTGGAGTGGAATGGTACTTGTTTCACATCTTTCAGAAACCGTTGCTTGAGAAAGAGTTCGAATATAGTTATCGACTTCTGATTTGGAAGGTATGTTTCGTGAATGATTAGATACGCTATGGAGAATCATGGCATTTCTGGAATATTCTGAATATAGAAGATACGGGAGGTTACTGCCACCTATAGGATTGAACGGGCCAGGATGCAAGTCAGGAAGAATCATAGATACTTGGGCATTCATCAGTTTGAAACTTGCAATATAAGTAATCACTTTTTCCTTGTTCGCTCGAGCTTCGGCTATTTCTTCCATCTTGTCAGAGCTATTTTCTGTCCAAGCGGCTAGAAATGCTTGTAAGACCTTAAACGTACTGTTAACATCTGGTCTTCCAGCCTTATCTGCGAGCCGAGCCCATGCCAGAGCTAGGATAATGAAAATTGAACCGTAAATAATTCCTGTGGTCGTAGGCATGATAGATGTATAGAAAGCGAAAGGCACGAAAGCCAACAATAAAACGAAAGGTTGAATGAATGCAGAGAGGATAGCTGTAGTGATGCCAGTACCAAAAACAGACATGAAAATCCCGATGCGCATACCAACTGCTAATAGCATTCCCTCAACCACATAACTACTGGGAGTAGTTGTTTTCGGGAATATTGCGTGTAATACTACTCCGAGAAATATTGTGAACGCCCAGAGTAGAGACGCGAATGCGGAGACATGAAAAACCTTTGTGATATTATTGAGGGACGTTCCACGCAGAGCATAAAAATCAAGAAAGACCGAACCGGTCATTGCAGCTAAACCAAGTGCAAGATGGAACACTAGCATAGACGTGCCTACCTCAAAGATACTGGTACAAGTCAAAACGATTACAACGGCTCCTCCTAGGAGCGAAATGACATACGATGTCTTATACGAAGAGGGGTTTATTCTTGTAAAAGACCATCTTTTATGGATAACAGATACGCTGTTAGAATCTGACTTACCCATACTTAAACCGGAAACAGAATCCTTATCAAGATTGATATGCCGATGAGCCCGCCTGTAACACCGAGAACGATCTCAGGCTTTATCTTAATTCCTTTGGTCTCATCTTCAAAGAACCTCAACAATCCTGCACTCGAAGCTGGCAGAGGAGCGTTCTTTTTCTTGCTCATATACTGATTGACTGATGTCAAAGATCGGCCTTAAATACATTCCGTTTAGTTAACGTATAAGCATTGACATATGTCGAACGTGCAAAGTTAACATATGTCATATCGGATCTAATCGGATAACATTCGGGTTGCTGTTACCGACTTTTTTTCAGACAAAAAATTAACCGAATCAAAATCAATTAAATTGATTTGGTTAGTTTGAACAAATTTTCGAACCGGGGTTAAGATAGCCAATACACGAAAAATGATTTAATGGAGTGATATCGAAAATACGACGCTTAAGCGACGTTATTTATGAATTAAGCTTCATTGGTTTCTTGGGTCTTCAAGAGCCCTTGCCTTCTCCATTATCCTTAGATAGAGTTCAATGAGTTCAGCCTTTATTTTCTGCGACGAAATATCGTTTTCGTCCCTAAGCTGTTGGACTAGAAGCATTATTTTTTCTTGTATTATAGACTTTGCTAACTCTCTATCTGTAATCATTTTCGCCTCCTCGTTATTAGCATTTGATTCTCTATGAGTGGCCTGTGTGACAGTATCCTGCAGAGTGCAGCAATTTATGCATATATCCTTATTCTGGAACCTGACTTGTACCCCTGCGCATGAGGGACAAGGGTCGTTAAGAAGGGTAGCCCCTCTCAAAAGCAAAGATGCTGCGTCTTTTAAATTACCCGAATTCTGCTTGATATTAGGTCGAATAACCATCTATGGTGCAATACAATGGGTCATGGCTCAATATCTTTTTTGCTATAGCAATTCCTGATCATATTGGAGGTCCTGCGTGCCATTAGACATGCAAACACAATGGACACCCACACCACCACGCTCAATAGGTTTTTTGCAGGTATCAAATTGTCATATTATGGACATTGCAAGGCCTAAATACAATCCTAAATTACGTGCTCATCATTCCATCCTTGAACTTATCTGATCAGGCTGAAAACTTCCCTTTATCCTGATGATGAAAAGCTCTATTCATTATCACGTCCCAATTACAATTCCAAAACTAATCAAATAATATATACGTGGAAATAGCAGTCTGATTACGGAGCATATGATAATTGGGAGTGAGATATTCACATATTGCCAAAAAAGAAAAAAGACCATTCGATACAGGCCCTTCAGACAATGTAACACCCGTACTATATGTATGGGCTATCGGCTTTTTTAATTTAACAACTTTCAAAGGGAAATTAATTCATTCATTATTCAAAACCGATGCGCGTTAATTGATAACAAGGATTTATAGATGTGTCACAGAAAATATCTGCTCTATAAGTTAGGATTTCAAATAGTTTGTAGCTTATTCAGAAATAAGGTCGCTTAGGTGGCGGCAATAAATATTGCTCCTAGGGCTGCGCTCAAACAGCCTATTTCTCAGGATTTAATATCTATTATAGCTCTACCAATTGAAATTGATGGTAGTTGACATATGCGGATCGGCCCTGGTTAGTTGCAAGGCTGTTAGTTAACTGCAAAGCGCAAATTAGCGTGTATCCCATTTCTTAACAGCTGAGAGCAGGCAAGGCTTAATAACAAGAATTGGGAAGATAGTTTACTAAAAGATGGCGGTTATATGCAAGAAATGTGGCTTGCCTGATGATTTATGTGCCTGCGGTGAACTGGATAAGGAGGACTCTCGAGTTGTAGTACGCCTGGAAACGAGGCGATTTTCCAAGACGACCACCATGATCGAAGGGATTGATCCAAGATTGAGTGATACCCACCGGATAGTTAAAGAACTAAAGAGCAGATTTGCTTGTGGCGGGACCGCTAAAGATGGTTTTATCATGCTTCAGGGTGATCATCGGGACGATGTGAAGGGATACTTGGTAAAGCTTGGCTTTAACGAGGCTGCTATAGAAGTGATGTAGGGAAACCTTGCGGTGTCGAAAGATAAACGACCTACCATTTGGTCATAAAGACCTAGCCAAAGGTTTCTCCAATTGCTTTAAGCTATCTGCTTTCAATGACGGGATAAATGGATTATTGAGCAAATAGATAGATCGTTCACTGTAAATGTAAAAAGCCTAGAGTTTCAGGTGAAGCTTTAAACCTTTATAGCGATTTCTGATAGTGACTTCCGTTACACCAGCTGCCTCTGCTACGTCTTTTTGTGTTTTGTTCTCGCCGTTCATCACACAAGCTACATATAAAGCGGCGGCTGCTAGGCCCATTGGATCTTTGCCCGCCGAAATCTTACCCTCTTCAGCTCTCTTTAGAATTTCCAGAGCTTTACGTTTTGTCTTTTCAGACAAACCCGCTTTACTAGCAATCCGTGCCACGCACTTCACTGGATCGACTACTGGCATCTTTAGGTCCAGTTCTCTAATAAGTAGCCTGTAACAACGCGCAACATCTTTTTTCTTAATATTACTCGCATTTGCGATATCTTTTAAAGTCCGAGGTGTTTGAGTGTCACGGCACGCGGCATAGAGAGCAGCGGCTACTAAAGCAGAGATTGAACGTCCTCTTACAAGTCCCTTCTCAAGCGCTTTCCTATAAACATATGCGGCCTTTTCAATCACGGCGTCGCCTACAGCAAGTTTGTCTTTTAGCCTGTCCAACTCGCTAAATGCCTGTCTAAAATTGCGATCCACAGGTTCGTGGACTTGACTCCTGCTATCCCATGTTCTTAATCTTTCAATCGTACTCTTCATTGATGCTGACAATGGCTTTCCTGAGGCATCTTTGTCGATTGGACCTATGATAGTCGCAAGACCCATGTCATGCATTGCAAGCGATGTGGGAATTCCGGCGCGGCTCCTGTCTTCGTGTTCCTCCTTTGAAAATGCACGCCATTCTGGTCCGGTCTCTTCTATCCTCTCAGTAACTACAAACCCACAGTTCCCGCAAAACATTTCTCCGCTAGAGTTGTCGGTAACCATCGGACCCTTTCCACATCGTGGACATCGGTCACTAAATACTGAAATATCCTTTACCAAATTCAGTCACCGTAAAAACCTTTACCAATTTCGTCACCGTAAAAACGGCAAAGTTGTACATCTTATATATATATTTTTTTCTGTTATTTATGGATTACCATCTAGTCAGAGTTAAAGTTTTGTGTATTGAGAGATTTTTAGTAAATGATGTTAGACTCATGATATAATTATATATAATTAATAAAAAGTATAAATCCCATAAACAAAGTGACTGCTCTGGATAATGTGGACATATACAAATATTAAATATGGAATCATATACCAGAAATATAATGCAAACAATCGGGAGAATTCCTAGATGGCTTATTGAAAAAGATCCATCATGGGACAAATCGGTTCACTCCAATAATGATATGTTAGAATGGAATAAGAGAGGAGCTGGTCTGCGAGCAATTTGCGATCCCGCGAGCATGTTCTGCGATATTATTATGGAGGGAAAGCGTCTCGATATATCAGAGTCGATTTCAAAATTTAATGATATGAGTAGGTTGAGCACACTCGCCTCTGCTGATATAGCCAGATACCTATCAAGTAGATATCTTAACCCAAGATTCGATATAAATATGACCGGGTTTTATAAATTTCGCAAGTTTTAAAAAGACTCTAGATGTAAATTCATGCGTAATATACTTCGAGGTACTGCAATCATTGGTTTGTTATTGGCTGGAGTATTTTTAAACACATGCGTAAGGGCTCAGTCGCCGACGAAAGGTGCATACCTAGACGAGGTAAGATTCATTCAATTTCTAGATGATAACGTTGCCTTGCAAGAGATGAAATCAGCTAACCTAGATACTTATTTTTCTAGGATCCCACTGGAAGCGGTTTCTGATGTCAAGTCCGACCCTAACTTAAAAGTATATGACAGAAATGCAGGGTCTTTTGGACTCTTACTAAACCCAGCTCCTTCAAGAGATAATAATTCTATAAACCCATTTCAATTCAGAGAGATTCGTTTTGCGATGAATTACCTAGTCGATCGCGACTTCGTTGTCGACGAAATATTAAGAGGCTATGGCACACCCATTTCCGCCCCATTTGGCGTCAATTCCCCTGAATATTTTAATGTTTTAGATACAATAGAGTCATTTGGTTTCAGATATAATCCCCAATTCGCACAAAAAATGATTTCTGATACACTCATTAAGGCAGGCGCAACCAAGCAGGCAGGAAAATGGTTTTTTAAAGGAAATCCAATTAATATTAAAGTTCTCATCAGGAGCGATGATTCGCAGAGGCTATCGATGGGCGAACTCGTGGCTTCCGAGCTACAGAACATAGGCTTCGCCGTTCAAAGAGATTATGGAGACTTGAACAAGGCAAATACTATTGTATACGGCTCAAATCCCCAGGACTTTCAGTGGCAGGTTTATACCGAAGCTTTTGTTGCATCTGCATTTGTCAAATACGACTCGACAGCCGCTTCTCAGATGTACGCACCATATTACGGTAACATGCCAGGTAGTCAAAATCCTGCATTCTGGAATTATCGAAATCAGACACTAGACAAAGTAACACAAAGAATACAATTTTTTAATTTCACATCAGAGGGTGAGAGAAATGAGCTAATCCGAAACGCCACCAAGGCTGGGATCCAAGAATCAGTCAGGATCTTCATTGCACAAAATACAGAGCCTCTCGCTGCATCATCCAAGATAAGTGGCTTGATTAATGATTTTGGCGCTGGAATAACAAGTAAACTTTCTCTTATCGACGCTGGGACTCCAAAGAGTGGTAATACTCTTGATGTCGGTGTCAAACAGATTTATCAAGGAGCGTGGAATAATGTAGAAGGATGCAAGGATGCGTATTGCACACAGATCTATTCGGCCGTATCGGACGGCGCTACCGTTAGAAATCCCTATACAGGCGAGGTGATCCCAATGCGAGAACATTGGGTGGATATCTCTACCAGGGGTCCCACCGAGAAGCTTAAAGTTCCACCTGATGCCGAAATTTGGGATCCTTATTCGCAGCATTGGAAGTCTGTGGGCCAAAACGCCTCATCAATGAGTAAAGTGACCTACAAGATTCTCTATTCCAATTGGCATAACGGTATTCCCATGGATAAATCAGATCTTCTTTATACCCAATACTTCCTCTTCCAATGGGGAACCAATACAGGAAAAGGCGATCTTACGGTTGACCCAGAATTCATGTCTCAAGCACAGGCAGCACTTCCATTGATAAAGGGCTTCAGATTCATCTCAAACGACCAAGTCGAGTCTTATATCAACATGTGGCACTATGACAAAAGTGAAATCGCCGACGCGGCAACAATTTGGCCGGCTGAACCCTGGGAAATCACCGCTGCAACAGAAAGACTTGTAACTTCAGGTAAGCTTGCTTATTCAAATGGAGAAGCTACAGCGAGAAATGTCGATTGGTTATCGTTGCTCATTCCAGTACATGCTGAAATGATAAAAGAAGAACTGCAGAAAATGAAGGATGAAGGTTATGTTCCATCTGCACTTAAAGGAATTGTAAGCGTGGCTAATGCGACGAAGAGATATGATGCCAGCATAAACTGGATCACAAATCACAATAATGCAGTTATTGGAAATGGCCCGTTCTACCTGGATAGCTATAATCCTGCAGGGAAAATAATTACGATAAAAGCATTTAGAGATCCCTCATATCCGTTTCCTGAGGGTTATTGGTCTTCTTTTGAGAATCCGAAACTCGCAACACTTCAAAGTGTCAACGCTCCACAGTTTATATCAATTGGGCAACCGACTGTTGTTGTCAACCTAGCAGTGGATGTAGACGGAAAGCCTAGCAACGATGCAATCGTTAACTTCTTTATATCAAATAAAGATGACAGGGTAGTTGTTCAAGGAGTAGCTAAGGCATCATCTGCGAGTAACATGGGTGCTTACAGTATCATATTACGTGAAAACGATACTTCGAAACTTTCTGTTGGTCCTAACACTTTAAAAATATTTGCAAATGGCAGGGAGGCATTTAAACCAGATATTTATAGCACAGTATTGATGAAAAGTTTCTCACGTTTCAAGTGATGATGTGACTTGACCGGATTCCATTTTTTCTTAATTAAAAGATCAATAAATATGCTGATTGTTGTGTTTGCGACTATGGTGCTCACACTTGCTCTCCTAGGCTCCACGATGGATAAGATACTAATCGATACGGTCAAATTTGACGAAATCAATGCTGTAAATCAAGGAAAATTTCATTTTCAAAGTCTAGACCAGCGTCAAAGCTATGTTAATACACAAACCCTGGTTCATATCAGGGCTCTTGGTTTGGATGAACCTTGGTATTCTCCAGATCGCTTCGGTAATACACTATTGAAACTCATAACTTTGGATTTAGGAAGATCGCACTTTTTTACGAGCAACTCTGGTTCATCTAGTGTCAGGGACATAATAATGGAAAAACTGCCGTACACCGTTTTGTTGTTTACATCATCAACTATAATTGTATCTTTGATAGGTGTCTACACAGGCGCATTTGTAGCAGACAAGTCAGGTTCTATATGGGACAAAAGCAATACATTTTTTGCAGTGTTAACTAGTAGCTTTCCCGTGTGGTGGGTTGGAATGCTCATGATATATGCGTTTGCTTTCCTTTACCCCATCTTTCCTGCACGTTCTACACCATTAACTTCGCCTTCAGATCCGTTCTATATTCTAGACTTGCTCTATCATATGACATTACCTCTCATTACCATAGTTTTGGTGAGTTTTACTGCATCGTCGTACATTGTCAAATATTTTATAGTTGGCATTTTACGCGAAGATTTTATAGCAGCTAAAACTGCTATGGGACTGCCCAAAAAAAAGATAGTCTATTCACATGCTCTCAGAAACGCTGGCCCCCCTATAATAACAGGAATTGCATTAAGTTTGACAGCTTCATTTGGTGGATCTATAATAATTGAGGCGGTCTTTGATTGGCCTGGAATGGGGAAATTATATTTTGATGCAATATCAGTAATGGATGTTCCACTTATCATTGGGCTTACTTACCTTTTCACGCTAATTTTTGTTGTCACGATTTTTGCCGCAGATATCATTTACGCCTTCCTAGATCCACGAGTGAAAGTGGGATGACTATTCAACTAGTCTCACGAACAACTATTTTTCGAAAGCTTGCGCGCTCTAGAGGCGGAATAGCTGGAGTAATTATATTGGTTTTCTTGATCTTAATCACTTTATATGCTGTATTTTTTATACCGTTGGATTCTTTCAAGCAGTGGAACAATCCAAGTTATTGGATCGAATATCCTAAAGCAGCTGCACCGGCGTGGACAAATATTGGGCTGAAGCTGCCGGAGCATATAATACGTAATTCTGACCAAGCCCTAGTGTCGAGTGTACAAGAAAATGGAATACGTATTGTGACACACACTTACACTATTGATTACAATTACGATTCTTACCCGACTGACTTCATGGTAGCTTATGATGTGAAATATGGACAGATGCAGCCGGTCCTGCAAATAGATATAATTAGACCAGATGGCAGAGACTTTCGAATTTATAGTTCTGCATTGCCACCTTCTATTAATGAGGTGTCGACCCTAAACGAATTCGGCGGAAGAGTTTTTTCTACTGACAGATTGATAATCGAAAACCTTCGTTTTGATAAGGGCTTTTTCAAGTATAACCAAGATGAATCACTTCCTCAAATAATGCTATTTTCTCAAATGGATAAAGAAACTGTTTTAAAAGGAAAATATCAAGTGAAGGTAGGATTTTATCTATTTGGCAGTTCAGATTCTGTCGAAAAATCTGATCTGGTTCTCGGCGGAAGAGTGTATGGCTTGATGGGAACCGATGAGTTTCGAAGAGACCTTGCAATCGGTATTCTTTGGGGAACCCCCGTGGCCCTCTTTATAGGACTTACTGTCTCGATAGCTTCAATTTTCATCGGATTAATTTACGGGGTTGTTGCTGGATACAAAGGGAAAAGAACAGATGAGGGATTGATGCGAATAAATGACTTATTTTATTCGTTACCTACTTTGCCCATTCTAGTTATTTTGTCAGTAACATTCGGCAGGAGCATATTTTTCATTACAGGTTTCCTTGTAATTTTTGGATGGGTAGGCGTTGCAAAAATTACGAGAAGCCTTGCACTGCAGCTTAAAAATTTGCAGTATGTAGAGGCTGCGAAATTAATGGGTCAATCAGATATAAAGACTATATTTAAACATATTATACCGCAACTGCTCCCCCTGACCTTTGCTAGCATTGCAATAGCGGTCCCAAGTGCTATATTAGCAGAGGCAGCACTAAGCTTCTTAGGATTAGGTGATCCAACAATTCCCACATGGGGACAAATTCTTAATGAAGCTAATTCTGCACAAGCTGCAGCTCGGGGCCTGTGGTGGTGGATAATTCCGCCTGGTTTGATGATCGCACTTACGTGTCTTGCGTTTGCACTTATGGGCAATGCGGTTGAATCAACAGTAAACATCAAAGGTACGTAGATAATGGCTTAACCAACGCGATAGCGACTATTAGGTATATCTGTGCCTAGCATTTGGTCATATCGAGTCAACGATCTCTAAATCCATGACTTTTCCATTTCTATCGTACGCGCCTGTAGTACTATAATCATAAGGATAACTTATGATAATGGACACGACGCCATAATAACTATTCAGATCCTCTAGTGAGGGTTTATTAGAACCACCGGGATGTGAGTGCGCTGTCCCTACATAAGAAAGATCAAAAGGCAAGTCATAAGTCGGAAAACCGGAATAATATGGTCCATGTGTAGAAAAAGGCGGAACGACTAATCCTTCGATTATAATTTGTTGTTTTTTGCTCTTACCTTTCAAAATCAAGATTCCTTCGTTTGGATGCCATGACTGGGAATACGTGATAATACCGTCTGCAACCTGTTTGCTCATCGTGACCTTCCGTGTAACAGGTTCAGGCTTTTGGCGTTTCGATAGGAACAATATACTGAGTTAATTTGCATCTTTATTTTAAGCTTGGTTGCATAATATTTCACAATTGGCGTCATTAACGCCTTTCTGGAGAGCTATATACCATAGCTTTCGAGTATGTTAAAACCATTTTTGGCTACCTTTTATAATACCGCTATACAGAAAAGTATTATACGAATGACAAATCGGTGTGCCCTTGTGTTGCTGGAATTGGGTCTAGCAGCATTTGATGAGAAGAACAATATAATAGTATCAAACAGATTCACTAATCCTGCCCAATCGTTTCGTTCGATAAAGTCAGGGAGTGTTCCGACAGAACTTGAAGCGCTTATTAAAGCGCTATCTAACTTTGATTACATATCTGTAAATGATTCGAATGTAAATGCCTTTCTGAGAGCCGCTAGTCTAGAAAGCCACATGATGACTCTGCAGGAACAAGATGAAATTCAGAACAAAAAGCAGACGCTGCTACTAAGATGCGGATTTGCACGCGATGAGAGAGACGCAATACATGAATTAAGAAAATTTGCTATAGAAATATCTTCATCGAAGGTAAAGGAAGAATCACAGAAGTTAGACCTTCATGTGGCTCAAGCGATTAATGCTCTTGACGAAGTAGATCAAGTCCTTAACACTATAGGGGCTAGGATGCGGGAGTGGTATGGTTTACACTTTCCAGAACTGGACAATTTATTAAGTAGCCTAACTGCTTATGCAGAAATTGTAAAAAGGGCCGGATCACGAGAAAATGTGTCGGAGGAAATTTTGAAGACGGTTGGCATCGAGGGTAGAAAAGTGGATATAATAATCTCTGCTTGCAGAAGGAGCAGGGGAGGTGAGCTAACTGCAGAAAATGTTGAAATTCTGAAAAGGCTTGCAGATCAAATAATCACCCTATCAACATTGCGTAGGACATTAGTAGAACAGGTGGAATTCATGATGAGAACTGTGGCTCCAAATATCAAAGAGTTATTGACTGCACCAGTCGGGGCAAGAGTAATTGCTAAAGCAGGGAGCTTGAGCAAATTGGCTATACTTCCTGCAAGTACGATCCAGGTATTAGGCGCAGAGAAGGCGCTATTCAGATCGCTTCGGACTGGCGCAAATCCGCCCAAGCACGGACTCATATTCCAACATTCACTGATACACTCTGCGCCTAAATGGCAGCGGGGCAAAATTGCTAGGGCGTTGGCGTCAAAGCTAGCGATTGCAGCAAGAATCGATCTCTTTCGCCCTGGTTTGATGGATTCGTCTGTATCGACTCGTCTGAATACCCGAATCGCTGAAATTCAAGAGAAATATAAAGAACCTAGAAAAGAAAAGAAAAGAAACGAAAAATTCAGAGCGCATGATCGTCATCCTTATCCAGAGAGCTCTAAACATAAAAAAAATAGATGGGATCGGCGGAAGTTCTCGAAGCGTCGAGTGTAATTTAATCGCAAGATGGTTTATAATGCAGCAATTTTGGCATTGTAGATTGAGGCTTTAAGTTTGAACGAATCCAACCTTAACTCCGTTGCATGGATTGCTATCCACGGTGAAAAGCGAATCGCGACTTTGAATTTAGTTAAAGGTGTTGATGTTTACGGGGAGAATCTGGTCAAATACGGTGGAGAGGAATATCGAATTTGGGATCCATTCCGAAGTAAGCTTGCAGGAGCTTTACAAAATGGCCTTACTAATCTTCCGGTCATGAATCGAAGTAAAGTATTGTACATTGGTGCCTCAACAGGCACAACTGTAAGCCATGTTTCTGATATTGTTGGGATCAATGGCGTAATCTTTGCAGTCGAATCTTCATCGCGAGTTGGGAGAGAGCTCTTAGAAAATCTAGCTTCTAAGCGAGAAAACATTGTGCCTATACTTGCAGACGCTCGGAAACCTAGATCTTATTTTTCTGTATTCGGGACAGTGGATGTAATGTACTGTGATATCGCCCAGCCTGATCAAACTGAAATTGCCATAGCAAATTGCCTTGTTTACCTCAAACCTAAGGGCGCATTGTTATTGGTGGTCAAGACGAGGAGTATCAATGTACTTCTGAATCCCAAGACCGTTTTTGCTCAAGAGGCCAAGAAACTGGAAAATAACAAGTTCAGTATTATGCAAATTATAAATTTAGAACCTTTCGATAAAGACCATGCATTAATCCACGCAATTTATCATCCGCAGTAGTTCTGAGTACTTTTTTTTTCAAGCATGATTCTTACAGGCTTCCATGATTTTCGAGCAAAATAGGGTGCGGATTTGTATCGGGTAACCCAATTGTTGATGAAAAACATGGTTTTCTTGTCTGATGGGTAACCGCTTCCTATGTCATGATAAATCTTACGAATTCTTTGAATTTCATTATCACGGATGATTTTAGCGACGATAGATGCAGCTGAAACAACGACATTTAATGAATCTGCATGGTGCAAACAGCAAATACTTGGTTTTGGGGTCCACAAATACTTCTTTATTGTATTTTTATAGCGTTCTAGATTTATGTCACACGCATCGACGTAAATCCTGTCAGCACGGATATTGTTAATAACTTCAGCCATTGCCATTGCTTCAAGCTCATTTAGACCGTTAAGAAAAACGTAGCTGTCGACTTCATGACAGTCGACCTTGGATATACAAAGCGAGTTTGATAATCGTACGATATTTCCAAATAAATTTTCCCGGGCTAGGGGTGTGAGCGTCTTTGAATCTCTTATGCCCAATTCGTGCAACAGGGAGATGCCATTTTCTCCAATACTTATACCTGCAACCACCAGAGGTCCGATAACGGATCCACGTCCAGCCTCGTCTACTCCACCTATAAGTTCCTTGTCATCAGTTCTTAGCAATAATGATTTATCCTTGTAGCCGGTTGATTTTATGTCGAGGATGCTATTATTTTTTACGTAGAGATGAATTTCTTACTGATAAATACCGGAAGGATAAATATAAGGCCGGATATGGTCATGAAATTCTCTGAGTTTGTAGAAACCATCGAAGGCAAGACGAGATTATTGGTCCCGGCCTCCTCACTTTTAGGTAAAGTTCCTTCAAAAGTTCCCGCATTCTTTAACCCTTCTGCCAAATTAAATCGGGACATGTCAGTACTTGTATACAAGACATTTATCCCGGAGATAAAAAAAAATCCTAAAAGTTTTGGCGATCCCTTTGGAGGAATCGGAGCAAGAGCACTAAGAGTCGCAGTTGAAGTACCACAGCTAGAACAAATTTATATCAACGATATAAACACCGTCGCAATAGAAGCAGCAAAAAAAGCTGCTAAAATAAATCTTGTGACACAAAAGTGTACTTTTACAACCCAGGAGGTGGTCGGATTTCTGACTAGCCATGATTCAAAAAATTACGAGAGGTTTTCGGTGGTAGATTTAGATCCGTTCGGCAGTCCATCACCATATATCGATTGCGTTCTAAGATCCGTAAACAAGGGAGGGATGGTCTCGATCACGGCTACAGATACTGCCGTTCTGTGCGGTGTACATCCGGAAGTGTGTATGCGCAAATACTACGGAAGGCCACTTAACAACCATTATGCCCGAGAAACTGCTCTTAGGCTAATTATATCTTTAATTGCATTAACCGCAGCAAGGCTCGACCTTGCTGTCCATCCGGTATTTGTTCATGCCAATCTTCATTATCTCAGGGCATACCTTATGGTAACAGTAAGTCGCCATGATGCCAATTCGGTCTTTCAAGAAATTGGCTATTTGCGAGACTGTGCGAAGTGCGGAAATAGAAATGCAATTACAGAATCTCTGAAAGGAGATTCTTGTGAACTGTGTGGAAGCACATACAGTTTTGCTGGCTTTTTGTGGATTAAAAGATTGTTCGACAAGAATTTTGTTAAAAAAATGAGTTATCTATTAGAGGAAGATGACGAAGGAAACACTTCAATGCGTTACATCAAGAAAGTTCTTTTTACGTGCATTGAAGAGCTTGATGATATTCCATTTTATTTTCTCTCTGATGAAATTGCTTCCAGACTAAGGACAAATCCTAATCCACTACAAAAGATTATTGAACAGCTACACTCGATTGGTTACAGAGCTTCTAGAACGAGTTTAGATCCTAACGGTTTTAAGACTGATGCAGGCATCGATGAGATACTGCACCTTCTTAAGTGAACTACCACCTATTAAAACAGGTGGCTTCTTTTGTCATCATTGCACTCCTGTCTATGCTAGCAAAAGTTCTTAGCTTTAATTTGGGCATGTTCACGGTTACCCCTACTTTAGAAATATATCCTAAAGCCCTATGGGCAATACTGAAAGCGGCATTTCTATCAGCATTCTCTTCACCGCATTTAGCACAGGTAAACAATCCTTGTATCTTTCGTACACCTTTCTGATAGCATTTTCTGCAATATTGTGAAGTCCTTGCTTCTGACACTTGAATTA
>JBAVTY010000211.1:0-4337 GCA_049696495.1 Candidatus Nitrosopolaris sp. | reverse complement strand
GTATTATGAAGAATATAAGTATCTGCCCTTGTTATATCTAGACCGTGTAGGATAGTTGTCAATCAAGGATAGGAATATATTTTAAATAAATAGGGCATAAGTTTCATTCGTCTAAACTCAAAACGCGGATCAAATTTTTTTTGAAATCTAGTCGTGATGACATCTACAAACTTGTCAAGTGGTGCTATACCTTCTCCTACTTATGCCGAACCAACAAGGTTTAATCCGCTTCCTTCCTATTCAAATTGAATTTTTACATTAAATGATGGTATTGTCTTGGGTGTTAGTTTGCATATGTATTCTTCGGGACCTAATTTATGGCAATTGGATATTAATGATAAAATATCCAGGGCAATTCCTCAGAAAAAAAGTATTATGATCTACGTACTTGATTAATAGGTTAAGATGGTTGTTTTGATACCTGGACCGGTTAAGATGAGACTAACATGTATTGGTAATAACAAAAGGGCTAATTCATATCCACCTACAAATCCTTCTCGTGATATTATGATAGTAGTCCCAATCATCTCTATTATGAAGAGGCCACTGCTATTCCGGTTAGAATTTCAACAATTAATGCTACCTCGCCTATCAGCTCCAACAATCCGATTGGTAATTCCATTGCTGGCAAACCAACGACATGTGAAAATAAGTGTTCTGTAGCAGAAATATTGGAAAGTTTGGGGAAGCCGTAAATCATAAATGCACACCATCCTCTGATTCTTATTGGAAGGGGAACATAGGAAGTTAACTTTTCAAAATTCATAGCTTTTTGATTGTGAATTGATGCGCATCCATGACTGGCAACTAATATTGATTATGGCCACAGTAGAGCGCTCAAAATAAAAAGGAATTTATTCTGACATAATTTTTAGAGTATCAAAATGCATCTTCTGCGTAGACATGGAATACGCAAAGTAGACTAAAAGAGGAGGGAAATCCTATAGAGAATGAAGATCGACAATATCATGGGAAAGTGAAGAGCGATACAAGAAAAACAAAAGACTCGACTGAAAATTTCCTTAGGATGATATGGGAATTGGTTGTATGGCCATTGATACTTGAAAACGACCGTGCGTACTTTGCCGTGGAAGAATATAGAGTAAAAATGGCCGAACTCTGCGCAGTATATGAAATTCAACCCGTAAAATTATCCGGAATCTTGATAGACCTAGTAGCGAAGGGTCTTCTAACAAAACGGGGTAATGCTTATTGGATCCATTCTAGACATATGCTATATTTGCAAAAGAAGATTACCCTTGGATACGGTCGTGCAGTTAAAGAGGTTTATACTATGGAATGAGATTTACCATATAGTAAGAGACAAGGTAGTAATACCTGAAATTTCTTCTTTGCGTTTAGATTACCTCATTTGTATTATCTATCTTGTTATCACAGAATGAAAATAACGCATTCGAAAATGCTATGACACACATGTGTTTCCGTCTTTTTTCTAGTTATGAAAAAGGTTAATGTATAGCCGCCGCTAAGAGGCAATGCTAAAACTAATTGGTTTCTAATTTTTTGCGACACCGTAGGATATACAACGCATTGTTTCAATCTTAGCCAGCTGATCTATATCCTTGGATATACAAGGCTTAGCTGTTTATGCGCCTGCTTCAATCGTACGTAAATATCAAAATGGCGATCCTATATATGGCTAGAAGTGCCGTCAAGGTATAACCGTTAAATCATATGTTCTTCATTATTATTTAGCAATGCAAGGTTACAAACCAGATAAGGAAAAATCTTTAGCAGAACCACCACTATCCCTTGAACAGGTATGCCCTACATGGTCAAGGAAACTACGAATTGGACTTAACGATCAAGATGTCCGGACACTGGTTTATGACTCAAAATATTGTATTGTGGGTGAAGCATGGGGTTATAATGGGAGGCAGGCAGGTTACTATATTGCCCCACTAATTCCTCTGATCGGTTGTTGGAAATGTGTGAAATTTGGTCGAGAGATGGGTAAAATTGCCAAGGTTCATGGTCGGTCTTGTACCAGCGATCTGCATCCAGTAATTAATTATTTCATTGAGCACTGGAATAAGAAACATAGAGGCATTAGGACAAAAAATAAGTTAGAAAATCATCAATTGCAATAGCATTACATATGGACAAGAGTCCTGCTGCTTCATATCACACAGTCAGAGTATAATAGGATGGACAAATAAGAAATAGAACTGCTGAATCTTTTAGACATGGATTGGCAAGATCTTACTAATAGTTGTTGTTATCGTAGTTCTTTATTGCGAGTTAGTCAGTATATAACAACTAATCCTTATTTGTCACTATTCGTGCGACTTACGTGTTAAACAAAGCATCTTGTTGCTACCTTTCTGAAATTCAAATGAAACTGGTACAATATCACATGTAATTCCATATTGTTTCTTTAACGTATTGAGCAAATCCAGCATATGTTCATAAGGTTCGAAGCTTGACTTTTGTAAAGGATAGATTCTAACTTCTCTAGAGCATACCCTAGATAATTCCTTTATGGAAGATAAAATAAATGGGAATTCAAATTTATGGGCATAGGTAAAGAGGAAATGTCCACTTAATACTAGATCAAAGCTCCTGTCATCAAAGGGCACTTTCTCTCTCTCATTTAGGTAACTCTGCTTTTACGTAACGTCTTCTTTTACTTCCAAATTGGTAGTCTGATATAAACTGTTTTAAGGCAAGTCTTCTGTAATTCCTTAATTCCTCTACAGAGGAATAAAAATCCCAATTGTAGAGATTAGAAGAGACGGATACTCTTTTTACAACATAATCGATGTTGCACTTGGCTAAATCCACTAGTCGATCACAGCGTGTGTTTCCTGTCTATCATACCCGTATTCTATTTTCTACAAGACAAATTGCATTTTCCTTTGTTTCAGAGGATTATGTGACAAGACTGCCTAATCCAATATGATGACTATATTCTTCAACTGGGTTTCTTATTTCAAGCGCCACTAATTCGGAGACAATATTACAACGACTTCATATCGATCACGAACCGATATCGAACGTCGCTCTTCACGACGCGTTCGTAAGCCTCGTTAACTTTCTGAATCGGTGTAACTTCTATGTCGCTAGAAATGTTGTGCTTGCTACAGAAATCGAGCATTTCTTGAGTCTCTCGAATTCCACCGATGACAGATCCTGCAAGACTTCTACGTGCCATAATCAGCGTCGCGGGGTTAATCGGCGTTTGCTTCTCGGGAATCCCGACAACAACCATCGTCCCATTTAGGTCAAGCAAATTCAAATAATCGTCCCACTGAATTTCGATTGCAAGAGTGTTGATAATTAAGTCGAAATACCCCCTGAGGTTTTTGAAAGTCTCATGGTCCGATGTTGCATAGAATTTATCCGCTCCCATCTTAAGGCCGTCTTCTTGTTTTTTGAGTGAATGGCTTAATACGCTGACTTCAGAGCCTAACGCATCTGCTATTTTTACTCCCATATGGCCCAAACCACCGAGTCCGATTATCCCGACTTTTTTCCCAGGACCGGCATTCCAATGGATAAGTGGAGAATACATTGTGATACCGGCGCAGAGAAGCGGTGCTGCGCGATCTAAACTAACGTTGTCAGCAAGCCGAAGAATATAATCTTCATCGACTACAATCTTGTCTGAATAACCTCCTTGGGTCCGAGTTTGTCCATCTCTTTCTAGGCTATTATAAGTCAAAGTTGGTCCCTCAGTACAATATTGTTCGAGCCCTTGGCGGCATGGGCCGCATTTACGGCAAGAATCAACAAAGCATCCGACGGCCACCCTGTCGCCAATTTGATAGCGAGTTGCTTTAGAACCAACTCCTGTGACGATACCGGCGATCTCATGTCCTGGAATCATCGGGAATGTTGATGCTCCCCACTCATTTCGCACTTGGTGTATATCGGTATGACAGATTCCGCAATATTGGATATCGATCACGATATCATGTTCACGAGGTTCCCTTCTTTCAAAAGCGTACGGAGCGAGAGGTGCTTTAGCCTGTTGAGCTGCGTATCCACTTACCTGAATCATCTTCTCAAGTCACTTTGATTCACATACTATAATAATCATTTTGATCGGATGAGATTTTTTTACCTTCGAGATGACAAAAAATATAGCTAGTTTATAAAATCCTATTCACTAACTAAAATGAAATATAACAGTGCCTAGCGGACCATAAAGACATCCAATAGCTTACGGTACTAACATCGAATTCCGGAGGCAGGTTTATTATTGTTAGCATATTGTAGACTCTTCTACAAGTATTAGTCGATTATTGTATTCAAAAGCAAGGCTCTTTTGTTTGAGCATAATACGAATCTTATTTGCGAACCCCATTAAATTG
>JBAVTY010000210.1:0-7105 GCA_049696495.1 Candidatus Nitrosopolaris sp. | reverse complement strand
GAAGCGGATTAGAATATCGGGTTCTGTTGAATCATCTCTGTGTTTAAAATCGTGTTGATTTCGTGTTGGTAGTGAAGATGAACACGGTAGTTTATCAGCGATAGTCGTTATCCGATTTAACATGTCGGGAATTACTGCGTTGTCGATGAGGCCTCTAGCAGTCTGTAATTCGTCTTTAACCACGTCAAATTCGCTTCTACCTGGAAGTTTCTCTATTGATGTCGCGACTCTGTTTATAATGGTAGAGAGAATCCCCATTATCGCAAATGCATTTCCTAAAAGTTGGAAGAGCGTTGAATCCAGTCTATCACTTATTTGCAGTACCTTCTGAAATGGGTCATTCTGGTCTAGCGCCTCGGCATCCTTTCTAAAAACATCATGGTTGTGATAGCAAGTATCCCTAATCTCTTTTATTAGGCCTGCTAGCTTGTCAGTTATCTCGTCAGGAAGCACTTTGTCTGTCATTTCCTCTTTTCTCCGGTTTCCTTCTTCTGTTCTAACCATGCATCTATAGCCTCAATTATTGCATCTGTAAGGGCACCACGTCTAGCACCCATGCGTCTACCTATCTCCATACGTAGCTTTCTCTCCTTATCATCAGGTAGAATAACATCTATTCGTCCCATTGGTGTATAATACACTTGACCACCTAATAAACATATACACATAATACATAAAACCACAAAGTTTTTATGGCATTGTGTGTAACACATATTTGTGTATAAACCACAGGACAAGCATAATTCGGATATGCGAATGAAGAGAGGAATGGAGATACTTCAAAGCAATGGCAAAAGTATAACAGAGAATGAAGATGGAAGTTTCTCTGTCCCTTCTCAGACGCAGACTTCCATAGTTTACGAAGTCAGATTATTTGGTACAATTTGGGTTTGTACCTGTCCTGATTTTGAAACCAGAGAGATAGAAGCATGCAAGCATATCCATTGTGTAAAGTTCTGGATTGCCGCCAATACATATT
The DNA here is from genome assembly GCA_049696495.1 of Candidatus Nitrosopolaris sp. Classification (GTDB taxonomy): domain Archaea; phylum Thermoproteota; class Nitrososphaeria; order Nitrososphaerales; family Nitrososphaeraceae; genus Nitrosopolaris. Next base: position 6,126 of record JBAVTY010000210.1, on the reverse strand, counting down.
TGCAAGATAAACCAAAACCAAAAGTCTTAGCTGAAGATACGATAACATGTAAAAGATGTGCTTCTATTAGGGTTATTCATTATGGCAAAAGTGCTGCGGGTAAGCAGACTTTGTTCTGTAAGGAGTGCAACTATCGATTTATAGAAGATACGCTACTGAAGAGGGTAAGGTTTACCCCTGGACTTATCACCTTGACACTAGACCTTTACTTTTCGGGACTGTCTCTTAGAAAGATAGCCCGCAATGTTAATGACCACTTTGATATTCAGGTTGACTTTACCACTATTTACAACTGGATAAAGAGGTACATTCCAATAATATCACAATACGTCAATTCGTTGACACCGCAATTATCCGAAACATGGCACGCTCTTGTAAAGATGCATGAAGGACAGACTGCATATGCCTCTTGTTTGTGGCAGCAATATTAGTCACGTCGTCAATCTCAACCAAAGTGTCTTCAGCTAATCAAGAAGCAACTGCGCAGATTGCAGGAGTAGTACGAAACCATGCTATACAATATTATGATAAAGCATTGGACAGCCCTGAGACCTGTTATTGGTAGACTTCTGTTAGATGAGACGACTTCCAAAAAAAGAAGTCCCTTATGATATGGTCGCGGTAAAATAAAATAATATTCAATACATCAATTGCCAATCAGAAGGTAATCGGATGACTGTAAGAAAAATAGTAATTGCGGGTACAACAAGTGGAGTAGGAAAGAGCACCATCGCCACAGCAATTATGTACGCGCTCAAAAGTAAGGGTTTTGTAGTTCAACCGTTCAAAGTTGGTCCTGACTTTATCGATCCTAGTTATCATACGTTTGTGACCGGGAGACAATCTCGTAATCTGGACATATGGATGATGCGAAAGGATGGTGTACTACAGTGTTTCAATAGCTCCTGCTTTGACGCCCACGTTGCCGTAATCGAAGGAGCTATGGGCCTTTTTGACGGAGTATCTGGCAAAAATGACTTTGGTAGTACTGCCCATGTTGCCAGACTGCTTAATGCACCTATTATTCTTGTGATTGATGCGGCCAAAGCGGCACGATCCATTGCGGCGACAGCTTTAGGTTTTATAGCTTTCAGCAAATCTCTAAAGATAGCAGGAGTTATTCTAAATAATGTCGCAGGTGAAAAACACGCAAGTTTTATTAGAGACGCCTTTGCGCTAAAAATCAAAATTCCTATTGTAGGTACTATAGTGAGAAACAAGGAAATCAGTATGGGGGAGCGTCACCTGGGTCTGATCCCTACTGCAGAGCTTGAAGACAGAAAAAAGAAGGCAATAATTGACTCAGCAAAATATGTTTCTGAACAGATTGATCTAGACAAAATAGTACCAGTGTTGAACGAGCGGCAGAGTAACGATGTGCATAATATACAATTTACCGCGCAATTGCCAACTAGTAAATTAAACGTGGCGGTTGCTCTGGACGAATCGTTCAATTTCTATTATGCTGAAAATCTTGAAGCTCTTAGGAAACGACAGATAAATCTATTATTTTTCAGTCCCGTTCATGATCGCACTTTACCTGAAGGTGTATCGGGTATCATACTTGGAGGGGGATTCCCAGAAGTTTTATCAGAGAAATTAAGTAGAAACCATTCGATGCATGTATCAATGCTAAAGGCAGCTGAAAACGGTACGCCAATTTATGCCGAATGTGGCGGGTTAATGTACTTAACCAGATCAATTAGTGAATGCGAATTGCGCAACAACAATAAATGGAAAAGGAACAAGATGATTGGCCTCATTGATGCTGATACTTTTATGAGTCAGAAGCTGACTTTGAATTACACCAAAGCAAATTCTCATGCATCTTTCTTTAGCAATTCATCTAATATTCGAGGACACGAATTCCACTACTCAGGCATTGGAAATATCGCAGCTGATTCAAAATTCGCTTATACAATGGCTATAGGGAATGGCGTTGATGGCGTGAAAGACGGTTTTATTGTCCACAACTGTCTTGCGTCATATATGCATGTCCACTTCGCCGATACACGACTTCCAGATCAGCTCGTTGAAACTTTCAATAAAAATCGTTCTAGGTAGCTATAACTAGTATCATCTTTTTGCTGCTCGTTCCCATACCTCTTTTCAATAGCAACTTACCAGTTTCTTTAGTAAATTGGAAATCCTGCTGCCTTGCCTCTGCCTTCTCGGCTTCTCTTACTTCTAATGTATCGTATTCAGTTTTGACCTCCTTCCACAATCGAACGAAAGTTGCAGCAAACGACAGTAAACGAATATTTCCAGGCCAACAAGACCAAGTCATGTTTTAGAAATGCCGCTTCTTTCGCCTATAGTGACAAACTTTTCATTTAGCTTTTCCCTCAAGATGTCGAGTCTAGCCACAACTCCTATCAGCTTTTTGTCGTCATCAACGACAGGTACAAGTACAATAACTCTTTGAAGCATAACATCAATTATTTCGTCTATCTCAGTATCCTGCTTTACTACAATCGGGTTTCGTGTCATTATGTCTGTAGCACAAAGGCTATCAAGGTTCTTCCCTTGCCGCACTGCTCGCAAAATATCTGCCGCAGTAACTATTCCTATAACTCTAATATTATTGTCAATAACAGGAACGCCGTTGAATTCTCCAATCAGAAGTCTAGTACTTATTTCAGTACCGGTGGTGCTTTCCCTGGCGGCAACGACATTAGTCGTCATTAAATCAAAAGCTTTCATTGTTTAGGGATTTCGCCATTTATTATCAGCTTAAAGTAGTATTAAATGTATCAACTTTAAGATTTTTGGTGGACTGCTAGATCACTAAATCGGACAGAGAATGGATTTAAGTTGAGTCGAAGTAGGTGAAGTTTTTTCTGTACTCTTATCTTCTGAGTGGAGTAATGTCACCGTAATCTGCCGCAGGGCCAAACCATAATCTTAAACTGAGACAACATGCCCAATGCTGCCTTTGCATGATAACCCAGAAGTACAGATTCGTTTCATGAGTAGAATCGTACAAAAGCTCACCATATTCCGTAAATTCCAAACATGCAGTCTTCTGATATTTACCGCAGATAGAGCCAATCCTCCTATCGCGCAGCTACAACAAACTCTGTCACAGATATGGAGGTTCTCTATCGTTTAGATGATATGTCTTGGTTGGTATATAATAATCAATGTAAATATTAAACGTTTCCATTATGGAGTGAACGATAATAGATAGTATCGGCAATATATTATAAAGAATTTGAACTTTTTTGTAAAAAATGTATGTAATCTTCATACATCTTTCATAGGCCATTCAAGGTCAGTAACGCCCCTAGCGGTAATTGTGTAGTATGCCTCATGTTTACTTGAAGGTTGTAATAGGACAGCCTTGAATAAAGATTTATCCATACTTACGGCTTTTAGAATCAATTTCATATGTGCGTAAATTGAGACCGAGGTGCCCATAAGTTCTCTCTCATTGTATAGTTGTGTCTTTGAATTATTCAGATTTTCTGTTATTTTTGCTGAACTCTTTACTTGGTTTGTAGCAACCATAGCAGTACGAACCATATTTGTTATTACTATGGCACAGCGAAGATTAATAGCCGCCAGAGCCAATTCATGGAGATGTTTCATCAGAGCTAAGTGCCTTGCGGCGCCTAGGTACTCGGTCGTGAACAGTGATGCAACTCCATCGATTACTATTAGACGAGGTTTGATATTGGCAATTCTCTTGACAGAGTTTATTTGATCAGTTGATGACAAAGATCTCACAAACAGAATTTTATCAAGTATGTCTCTCTCGCGCTTCTCATATCCTATATTAGCAATCTCCCTAATTCTTTCTGGCCTGAACGTCCCTCCGGTATCCACAAAAACGACGCTTACCTGCGGAATGTTCCTAAAGTATTCTGCACTCCTCGCGCAGATAGTAAAACACAATTGTGACTTGCCTGCACCGCTATGACCATAAATGTCTGTAATCATTCCATAGTGAATCCCTCCTCCTAGTAGGTTATCAATGGCTTTACAACCAGTCGGCAAAACATGCGACATCACTATTTCACTTCTGATACCGTACTAGTGAAATAAGCTGATATGAAAGTTTGCCAAGAACAAAGGAACCTTTTTATTGTAGCCACGGTCCTCTGAATTCCAAAGTGATTAGTTGGATTTGTCATCTTCTCCTTCAACACAGCAACCAAAACGACCATTATCTACTTTGCAGCGCGCCGTCAATCGAAAGGTTGCCGTAAGGTTGAAGAGCGAAATCGAATATCGTGGCAGGATGAGCAACGTGGATTCCTACATGAATCTTATCCTGGTAAATGCTGAAGAGTTCGATGGCGCTGATGTTATGGCAAACTATGGCAAGGTTGTAATAAGAGGAAATAACGTCCTTTTCATAAGGCTTGAGAAGGAATTCTGACAAGATCCAAATGAGATGTCCCTAATAGAGCTGTAAAAGCAGATCCCTATGGTACGAAGGTCTCTCTTCACATCCGAAAGCGTAACTGAGGGCCATCCTGACAAAATATGTGATCAGATCTCAGATTCGCTATTAGATGAATTCTTAAAACGGGATCCTGACTCTAGGGTTGCGGTAGAAGCCATGACTACTACTGGGGTCGTATTTGTTGCCGGCGAGGTAACTTCTAGTGGAAGATTCGATCTACAACACACCATTCGCACGACCGTAAAGGAGATTGGATATGATAAACCTGAATTTGGATTTGATTCTGAGACTTGCTCAGTACTTGTTTCGATTCATGAGCAAAGTCCCGATATCGCGTTGGGCGTCACCCCAAGCCGGAACAAGCAGCAGGGGGCGGGTGATCAAGGCTTGATGTTTGGGTATGCTTCAAACGAGACTAAAGAACTGATGCCATTACCTATTTCGATGGCGCATAAACTATCCATGAAACTGTCACATGTTCGAAAGAATAAGGAATTGGACTGGGTTAGGCCTGATGGGAAATCACAGGTTTCGGTGGTGTATGAAGATTGCAAGCCAGTAAGGATCGACACAGTCGTGATTTCTACTCAACATTCACCTGATATACACCTACAACAATTGAGAGAGGAAATTATTGACAGAGTGGTAAAGCCAGTTTGCGGTAACTGGGTTGATGCCAAAACAAAATTCCTTGTTAATCCCACAGGTAGATTCGTAATTGGGGGGCCACCAGGCGATACTGGTTTAACTGGTAGAAAGGTCATAGCTGACACATATGGTGGAATGGGCAGACATGGTGGTGGCGCGTTTTCAGGGAAAGATCCATCTAAGGTAGATAGGTCAGCATGTTATCTAGCGCGATACGTAGCAAAAAATGTCGTTGCAGCAGGCTTCGCCGATAGATGCGAGGTTCAAATAGCCTACGCAATAGGCGTGGCAGAACCAGTCTCTGTAATGATAGACACATTTGGCACCGGAAAAATAGACGAGGACGAAATCGAAGCCAGAGTGAAAAAAAGCTTTGATATGAGACCAGCCGAAATTATCAATTCGCTTGATCTGAAAAAGCCGATTTATAGAAAAACCGCGGCGTACGGTCATTTTGGTAGAAATGAACCAGGCTTTACGTGGGAGATTACGAATAAGGTCTCCTCTCTTAGGTAGAAAGCTTTGTATGCATACTACGAATCCACCATGGAGAATACTACATTTTTTATCAAAGATGTCTGGATCGTCAGGTAGCTTAAGGGTAGCCAATAACTAACAAAGCATAAAATGTCATTCGATTCATTTCTCGTCTAACCGACTTTTCATAGTCGGTTAGGTAGAGAGAAGGGGAGAAGTCCAGATGCAAAAACATTAGGCGCTTGGGGTTCTGTCTGCTTTAATTTGAGCTGAGATCCAGAAGGAAGCCTAAGATTTAACGCCAAACAACCATCGGATACGATAGAAAAAATATATGAAGGATTGAATATGAACCACCAATTGTGATTGTCCTTTCTGAACAGATGTTTGAATAAACGTATTGGTATAAATATAATAAAAGAATTCTTTAGCAGCGATGAGAGCAATACTATCACAGCATACATTGCTCTCGAAAGCATTGGAACTGAAGTCACAATTGTATATGTACCTACGAAAAAATGAATGACAGGGAAATGAGTAGATGGACTAAACGGGAAAAAGTCACTAAGAAAGGGTTTCTCCTTGATCGC
>JBAVTY010000209.1:0-2523 GCA_049696495.1 Candidatus Nitrosopolaris sp. | reverse complement strand
GGTTTTATCTTCCTACTAATGACAATAGTAACATCCTTGGCTGCATGCTCGTCATCTCGGCTCACATTATCCATCCTTAAAATAATAAGATCTCAGTTAATAACTCAAACTAAAGTCGTCGAGGTTAGATAGTCATCATTTGTTACCTAACAACATCAACAACTGGCATATCTTTTGAGATTGACTGACTGGATTAGTTTTTACTCAACTTTTTATCTTCATTGTACGCGTCGCGAAGGATCAGATTCTTCACAGAAAAGGAGATAGATGATTTAGCACCAGCAGAATTTTTTAAAATATTGTAGTTTAAATCCCCGGACTTTACGATCATGACTTAATGTTAGATGAATGTCATATGTTCTAAGCCTAAGCCGAACTTCTCCAATTTTATTAACAAGACTGTCATTGTTTATATGCTAATTAAAGGGCAGCCTCGAATGCGTTGTAGTTCAGCCGTAGTCTCAGGACTCGATGTATTTCAAAGGTTAAGCATTTTCGTCGAATCCACAATCTCATCCGTCGTAGTTAGGGAAATAAACCCATCCTGAAGTATCAGACTGTAGTAAGCCTAGTTGCTAAACTTAAGAAGATTTCTTCTTTATTATGTTGTTTGCGAATAGCCTGGTCCTTCAAATTTGTCCCCGACCACCATCTATGAACAGTTCAATACCTGTGATAAAGCTGCTGTCATCTGATGCGAGGAACAAGACTGCTTTTGCGACTTCGTCAGGACTGCCCATTCGTCCAAGTGGTATAGTGTTCAAGAGAGTCGTCTTCATCTGTTCGTTCTCAAATAAACGCCTAAGGACAGGTGTGTCTGTCGGACCAGGACTGATAGCGTTGACTCGGATCTTGCGGTGTTTCAGATCGACTGTCCACGAACGCGCAAACGATCGTATAGCAGCCTTAGTTGCATCGTAAACACTAAACGCAGGGGTTCCTTTGGATCCTCCGACCGAAGCAGTTAGAATGATCGAACCGCCGTCCTGAAACAGCGGAAGCGCTTTTTGTACCGTGAATAGAAGACCTTTAACGTTGATGTTGAATATTTTATCAAAATGGGATTCAGTAATTGATCCTAAAGGTGCGAATTCAGCAATGCCTGCGTTGGCGAAGAGGACATCGATTCGGTCTTTCTGCTGCTTCACGGTGTCATACAACCGATCAAGATCTGCTAGATTTGAAACGTCACTCTGAACACCTGTGACATTTTTGCCAATCTGCTTGACTGCTTTATCGAGTTCATTCTGGCGTCGACCGGTGATAAAAACATAGGCACCCTCGTCAACGAACTGCTTTGCCGTAGCAAGACCTATACCGCTGTTTCCGCCCGTGATGACTGCAATTTTTCCTTCAAGCTTACCGGTGTATTTCTCCTCGGTGGTCAATTTATCGCTGTCCTTTGATTCATGAAGTTTTTCATACAATTTCATATTATACGTGTATATACACCACCAATATAAACATGTATATACACTCATAGTTAGGCATCTTTACGGATGGGTTACCCACTGATGAAGACACCTATTCGAATCTACAGAATGCTTGCATTCAGCTGACAAATTGGATGATCTTTTATATCAAAAGGATTACTCCAAGTATATGAAAGTCGGTATAACGTTACCCAACCTTGGGCCACAAGCAACAAGAGATAACGTACTTCAGACTGCAACCCAAGCTGAAAAAGAGGGTTTTGATTCGGTGTGGACAATCACAAGAATGCTTTGGCCGCTAAAACCACAAACACCATACGGTGTAACACCTGACGGAAGCCTTCCAACTGAGTATCAGACTGTATTGGACCCACTCGATGTTTTGACATATGTAGCCGCCTATACAAGCAAGATTTCATTAGGACAATGTGTTATAGACATGTTCTTTTATACACCCATAATGCTCGCAAAAAGATATGCTACATTAGATGTTCTATCGCAAGGTAGAGTAATAGCTGGCCTGGGTCTTGGGTGGTCTAAAGATGAATATCAAGCATCTAATATTCCATATACTAACAGAGGAGAAAGAGCGGATGAATTTCTGCAAGTATTGAAAAAGATATGGAGCGATGACGTTGTAGAATTTAAAGGAAAATATTACAACATCCCAAGATTAATCCTAAACCTGTCCAAAAACCCATTCCAGTATACCTTGGAGGGTTCACTTCTAATACATTCTCAAGAATAATAAGATATGATCTCAATGGATGGATTGGGGAAGTCGGACTAAGATCTTTGGAACACGCTGAAAATAGTATAAAGTCAATAAGAGGACAAGCAAGTCAAGTAAATAAAAATCCTGATAATTTCAAATCATCATGTGGACATCTCCCAATGTCATAGAAGGTCAAGCATCTAAGAGAGATGAAAAGAGGTTTCCATTTTCAGGCAGTATTGATGAGTTAGGAAGTGATATACAAAGACTAAAAGATATGGGAGTAGATCATATAGTATTTGTTTACAACTTTCTTCCGATAGGAAGAGACGTAGGTAAGATGATAAGTCTCTCAAAAGAACTTTCAAAATATGC
>JBAVTY010000208.1:0-3914 GCA_049696495.1 Candidatus Nitrosopolaris sp. | reverse complement strand
TATGGAGGCTTATTATGACATATATCACATGAATCCGTTTTGGAAAATGTCGTCTAATCCAATTATGCATGCCACTATAACTAATATTATTTCCTTTCCAAGAACGATGTTTATTACCTACTTTTCTGATACCGTTATCAAAATCCAACTTCGTATGGCAACTACGACATAACCATTTTCATTTTTTAAAGTCCTTTTCAATATAGACTTGTAATTTTGCTATTTTTCCACAGTCTTCACATCGGTCTGGTTTCATGAAATGTCTTCTAATCCATCGTCTACGTCTCTGTGATCGGGCTTGTAAAGAATGATCTAACATCTTAAGTCTCCTCCTTTGGATGACCCTGTCGGTAATGGTTAGCGAGGGCATTGATGTCTGCGAATTCTTTATTGCATAAAAAACACTGGTTTTTCTTCTTCGTCTTCAAGATCCCGCTCCATACAAACATCTCACGCCATGAACGGTTTGATTCAACGATATCGATGCCGAGCCTATCTAGAATTTTCTTAAATCCCATTAATCGACCGCCTCCTCTTGTTGACAATGACTGCAGTTACTATAGCCAAAATATGCAAGACTTCCTGCGGTTGACTCAGAAATATTCATTAACCAACTCAGATTTCGAAGACTAATACCTTGGTGCTTTAATAAATTATGTACTGCTATGGAACGTTTGACCATCTTCTCTTCGTTCTTTCCTGTAGATGCCTCAAAAACCACAAGTTCCTGGAGAATGGCATAGCAGAGATTCTGGAATCTGGTATGCTCCTTCTTCTGGAGATGATAATGTTTGTCTCTATAATGTTCGAAAATTATATAGAAGATATGTACTTTTGGTCTGATGGTTTTCAATACTTTCTCTATTCTGAAATAACAGTCGAATTTTGGACACTCTAAATGATGCAGCCTCTTTGTTATCGCATCTTCTGACGATGACCTTTGTTCAGAGAGAAAGAAAGCAGCTTCTTTGTCGCCAAGTTCTATAGATTCTGATTCGGATATCATATTTACTTGTCATCCTCCCCGTCTATCGCAGAGGTCTCATCATTATCCAATTCTTTCTTCCCTCTATCAACCTTTAACAAGATCACCTAATGTATTGTAGTTGAAACGTGCGAGCTGTCTGTTTAACAGCGGCAAATCTCCGACTCTAACTTTTACGCCAATCGTTTTCCATCCAGGTTGGGGCTCCCGCAGGAATTCTTCGTTGCCACAAAGCGGTGGAATGAAGATTTGATGATGGTAGAGAGTATCTACGGTAGTATACATGATAAGAGGATAATATCGTTCGATGATAAAAAATTATCATGGTTACACTACGAATTAGCATTCTTCACTTAGCAAACCAACAATATCAAGAGCATCTCCATTTCCTCCAATTTCATTATCAACTTCTTATCCAGTTACCCCAGCACCATTCAAGCAGCCTACTTCGACTATGGATGAAAAACGTAACAACGAAGCAATAGGAGCGCCAATAGCTGGAGTAATAAGTTGTGCGCTTACTGGTTGCTACTTTTTCAGTCGCTATGACATTTTCTCACATTGACTGACCAATGATCAGGCCTTTTTGTGGTTTCTTATGAATTCTCTTAACTTCTTCAATGTCTGTGGATGAAGATGATGTTCGATGCCTTCAGCGTCGATATTTGCAATGTCTTCATCTACGCCAATCATCTTGAAGAATTCAGACAACAGGCCATGCTTCTCGTGGATATTTTCTGCTACTTCGATCCCTTCTTCTGTTAGATTAATCCCTCTATATTTCTCATATTTCAGATATTTACTTTCGTCTAGCCGTTGAAGCATCTTACTTACGCCTGGTAGACTTACGTTGAGGGATTCAGAAATGTCTGTTTGTGTAGCATAACCTTTTTTCTTTATTAATTCATAAATGACCTCCAAATAATCCTCCATTCTATCCGTGTGCTGTTCATGTATTACTTTTTCTTTTACATTATGAGCATCACGGATTAGTTTGAGGCGGTTTTCGCTGTCGTCATTGCCCTCGTCTAGTCTGGCTTTCAAATTCCCGAACAATAATATCTCCGTGATACTAGCACATTTACCTTTCTATAATTAGTCTTTCTTTATTGGATCAGTTGAGCCTAAGTCCATTTTATTCATATAGTTCATTTTATTCCTATAGTTAATGATGTTAGTCTAGGGTAACTTTTATAAGATGTCAAAGTTTTATTATATGTGTAAATCAATAATGCTCTCTCAAAAGTATCTTTTAGCCAAGAAACAATCTCTTCTTAGGCTATTTCTTTACACAGGCCCCGCTCTAATTGTAAGCATGGCCTATATGGATCCTGGTAATTATGGTACTGATATTGCAGGAGGAGCATCTCTTAATTATAGTCTTCTTTGGGTAGTCTGGCTCTCTAGCGCGATGGCCATGATGCTTCAATATTTGTCTGGCAAGCTTGGGATAGCAACAGGGAAATCGTTACCAGAAATAATCCGTGAAAAACTAAAAAAGAAGATATTCATTATGCCATATTGGTTAGCTGCAGAAGCAGCAGCTGCTGCTACCGACCTAGCGGAGTATCTTGGGACTGTTATCGCCCTTAACCTTCTATTTGGAATTCCATTAATTTATGCAGCAATCTTCGGAGCTTTGGATGTAATCTTAATACTTGCTTTTACAACACGCAAATTCCGTATTCTTGAACAGATGTTTATCCTATTCGTATCAGTAATAAGTTTCGGATTTTTATATGAAGTGTTTATCACAAAACCAGATCCTTCAGCAATACTATATCATTCGATTGTTCCAATAATTGCAAATTCTAATGCAATGCTGATATCCGTCGGAATTATTGGAGCCACGGTAATGCCTCATGCACTTTTCGTACACTCTTGGCTCACCAAAAATAAACTCAAAGACAAATCTATTCAAGAGAAGAGAGTATTACGAAAGCTACACCTTACGGAAAATGTTGTTATACTCACCATTGCCGGCATGGTAAACGCAGCAATAATGATAATAGCTGCTGCTGCATTTAATGCGCATTATTCCAGTATATCTTCGATATCTGGTGCTTACAAGATGTTAATTCCGCTGTTTGGGGCTGGCGCGGGTATAGTCTTTGTTATTACTCTGCTTTCATCTGGTATTTCCTCTTCAGTTGTGGGTACGTTGGCTGGTCAAAGCATAATGGAGGGCTTGTTAGGTATGAAAGTTAACATTTGGCTTAGACGTATTGTAACACGATTCATCAATGTGATTCCCACTACGATAGCAATATTGCTTGGATTAGATCCTCTCAGCATATTGGTATATAGCCAAGTCATACTCAGTTTAATGATACCATTACCGATGATTCCTCTTGTGTTATTAACAAGAAACAAAACACTGATGGGCGAATTTGTAAACAGAAATATCACAACAATAATTTCAGTTGTTTTCGTTGGTATAATATTGGCATTTAATTCTTATCTAATAGTAACTACAATCAAACCATAAAGGTACTATCCGTGGTTGAATATTAAATGTGCGACATACAATCAGCTCACCGCCTCTAAAGACATTCCCAAAGACAAGAAAATAGTTGTTAAGAATCTCTAATCAAGTGGAATAGGATATTTTTAATTTCAATCCTTTGATTAAAAATTATCTGCTGCTTTAATTTTCCCACTAGCTAAATGACGTACAAATAACGTAAAAGTGTATTTTTACATAATAAATGATAAAAAGACGGATGCGTTATGAGCATATGAATTCAGGCTTTTTAGAAATCATCGTTTGTGTTCAGTCAATAAAATCTTAGATGCTTATATCAACAAGTTGACACCCGGATACGGGTCATATTCACCTCTAACCGGAATTTGGTACATGGTATACACGCAAAAGGTTACATAAACCTCGATTCAAAGCAGCTAAAAGAGTACGATGAATAGGAAAAAA
>JBAVTY010000207.1:0-1951 GCA_049696495.1 Candidatus Nitrosopolaris sp. | reverse complement strand
CAACCATGTATTCAGCTTATGGCAGCATATAGTCTTGCTTACTGTACGACAGTATGAAGGTAAGAGCTATAGACTGTTTGTGGAGTGGCTAGTTGAAGCGTATTATCTCAGAATGTTTCTTCAGTTATCACACCTACCTCATTACACTACTCTTCAAAGGTTTTCTTCCAGAATAAATGGTACACTATTGGAGAAGATAATTTCCTCGTTCATATTATTACTTACAAACTTCAGAAAAATATTTACTGGAATAGATTCAACAGAGTCCTTGGTGTTATGTTAATGTGACATGAACCCCCGGCGGGGAAGGTAATTCCAGAAACGTAAGAGGCACTATATCTAAAAACAATGTCCTATTGTTCATATCATAAATATCGGCTCGATTGAGCTGTATGGTTTCTATCCATTTTGACCCTTTACGTTCATTTAATGCCTTCTGTTGCTCGCAGATACTGAAGTTTTCTTCTGTAAGAGAATTCTTAAATACATTATTCTTGTCCTATTGTTAATGAGTAGTACTGCTGAGTTCAAAGGAACTATCGGACGTACGTTGGAAGACTCAAAACCATGGTGGCCACAGCCGACTCGCGCACCCGTCGACGCTCCTGACATTGCGTACATTATATTAGACGACGTAGGCTTTGGTTGGCTTAGCTGCTATGGTGGTCCTATAGATACTCCAAACATTGACAAACTTGCAGCAAATGGGTTACTATATAACAACTGGCATACTACTGCGCTGTGTTCTCCTACTAGAGCATGCTTGCTTACAGGCCGCAACCATCATTCAGTGGGAATGGCCAATATCACAGAATATGCTACAGGTTTCCCTGGATATAACGGCATAATGCCAAAGGAAAAGGCGGCTATTGACCTCTTATAGGTGATGTAATTCTCACGGTAGGAAGCTTTGTTTTATGAGATATTGTGTTTGATAATGATTGTGAAGACACTTTATTTTTACCGTAAGCGATATTGGGAGTAAGGATGTTTGCTTCTATACTGTTAACAAAAACAAAAGTTATAACAGCAAAAATTAGCATAATTAGTATGCAGGTTCCGGACTTTGATTGATTAATTTTAGACTTTGATTGATTAATTTTAGACACACCTGTACGGGGAACTCATCTACGAATGGTTCTGTCTCTTGGATGGTAGGACGCGTTTGACGCAGACCTAGATAGAGAGGATCGTTTAACAATTCGCGATTGTTAGTACCGAAATCAAGCAGGAGTGGTAGAAGTGCTCGCGGTGGGACACCTGCGCACGCGGTGTACAGTTGAAGCTTTCCAATCGGTATGCCCATGCCGTTCGCAAAATATAAGACCAGTTAATCAAGGTTTAATTAGAAAACATATGCTATTTGGTATAGAACGGATGAAAAAATGGTGATCAGAGGCAGAGTCAAGAAAGTAGTTTGAGCGATATATCGGACCGAAAAATAGACTTATTGTCATAATTCCTATTCGCAGAGCATAATTATCAATGAGAATGGATACTCCTCCAACAGCAACATTCTTGACGGCTACAATTTGGACATTTCCTTGATGTTTGGCTATTTTTACACTCTTCCGGCAAACATCCACAATCTGCACATAAAATTTGCATGATTTAAATTATACTAAAAGGATAATAAATTGTTATTATTCTTAGGTAAATTAAGTTTATAATCACTTTGCTACAACGATTTGAGTTAAAGTGAAAAATAGATCCAAGTGTAAGTGAATTTGTTACCTACATGTGTAAGTACAACAATTAACTATACCTTTTCGGTGCGGGTAATTAGTCGAGTATTTGCGTTTTCATGCGTAAACTGTGTCTATCTTACTAACAGTCATAATGAGCGAACGTATTGATATTTCTTGTTTTAATTTGTTCCATATGTAATGGATGAATCCCTGTCTAGTTTTCTTTCTGACCCATGACATGACAAATTCCATTGACGGCACTG
>JBAVTY010000206.1:0-2549 GCA_049696495.1 Candidatus Nitrosopolaris sp. | reverse complement strand
GTGCAACAGTTTCAACACGTTCTATTCCTTCTTCTATTTCTCTAATTCTTTGTTCAGCTGGCGTTGCCTTGTTCCACAGGATTTCGAATACATATTGCTGCTGTTGTATGTTTTCTATCACATTGCTATATACTGCATGTGGTATCGTTGTTCGTGGTATGGATTTTGATTCAGCGAGACTAGCACTCCTGATATCGGTTGTGGATATAGCAATGTATTCGGCATCACTGACTCCAAAGTTTCCCTCGACTCCATCTAGATGTCTGAGTTCTACACTTTCCATAAACTCCTTAGTGTAGGAAATATTCTCTTTTGTGATTTCAGTAATAAATCTCAATCTTGTATCTCTAACTTTTGCTTCCGACATTGCTTCCTTTATCGCTTCAAATGCTAAAGGTACTACTGATAATGATCTAGCATCTGCAAAATAATCCCATCTGCTATTTGCATTGTGAAGAATATGCAGATATGTGTTGATTATGATTTCAGTACCGTGTAATACCTCAATTCTTCCATCATCGGTCTTATTTATATCGGCAGTCATAATTCTTAAATATTTACATAAGATCAACGATATTGTTGCATTTAGGTTTGCGGTCCAGGAACAGAAACCACCATAATGCTCCATAATGCTCTTTCCTTTTTGCAAATGAATCCACACAGGAAAGGAATAGAAAGTTCGTATAATGAGTTATAACCTAGCCTCTGGACTGCAGGCTAGCATATATTAAAGCCGTCAGAGATTTTTGGAATACCAATAAGTGAGCCAGATTGTTTATCTCTGATAATATATGAGTTACTTTGCGGCACCCACTCGTCTAAAGAAACGAAGTAAATTCTTCCTGCAATCTTAACTTGGATGTACTTATAATTTGAGATCAGATGGCGTTCAACCACACTGAGTAAACTTTGAACAGGAATTAAACTTAGGACGGGATTACCATTAGCCCCAGATTTGTATCTTGAATTATCATTAAAACTCCATACAGGGTACGGTAGCCCAGTAATAGCTCCTTTAGCTCGAAAGAAAGATGGTCTGAAGGCTACTCCAACACATAGGAACGCTGAAAATAATCCTATCAAGAAATAAAACGTAGCCGCTGCAGTCAAGAGCGGAAGGTGCATTTGTATAGCCGTAGTATGTGACAACGTCGATGACATATTTTGAATTATTTCATATCTACTAGCATAGGCATAATACATACCGACGAACAAACACAGAGATCCCGCAAGCGACAGGAAAGCTGTTATTGTATTTCGCCAAAATATGCTAAATACGAATAATGATAGCAACGGTATCAAAATAGGGTATATCGCAAGCCTGATATGAGGATTGATTGCTGTCAGGAAAGTAAATAAAAACTGGAGAATAATGACGGAAGCAAGGGCTACAAAAGTAATTGCTGTCCAAAACTCATTTCTTTTAAGAAACCATCTTTGAGCTTTATCAATAAACGCGCCTCTGTCGTCATTGACTTTCGGTTTAATTCCTTTTTTCACAAACCGATATAGCGTATATAGATAAAGTCTTAATTATATTTTTCTATAAGCCGTAGCAATCCTTCAATCTTTGACATATTCTGCATCGTAACTTGATCGGAAAGAGGCAAGGTATTCATCTTACACTAGATTTGCAGTGTTTTTCATTGAAAGTAGAGTCAGTAAACACTAGTACACTAAATCTTAGAAGATTTAAAGATTTAGTCTTTATGTAATATCTTAGTGCAACATAAACATGTCCTGCTGAAAAATGTTATCAAGACATTTCACAACTTGGTCGATCCATGCCAGGTTGGCTACCATCCGCAATACTTTGGCTGGAAACGGTCAGCATGAAAAACAAGCGTGTTATTGAAAAAGTAACAGTAGAATAAAAAAGAAGTCAGACAGACAAGCAATTACTCCCTTTCATCTTACAATCTATAATTTGTATATTATTAGTCATGAGGAAATCAAACGTGACGGAAACCTTTTGAAACAAAACTAAACATGTTGAAAACATCATTTAATCGGGCACTAGTTCATTTAGCATAGCACCTTGTCAACTAATTGAAGCAATTTATAAAAACAAAACCATCTAAAGCTATTGAAATATTTTGAAATAATCAAGTTATTTCTTAAATGTCCATCAATACAACGGACTAAGAAAAACCTCATCGCCTCCTCATCTACAATAATTGATTCAAGTATAGATGTACTAGCAAGAACACTTTCTTCTGTTGGAATATCTCCATAGTCTAACGGATCTCCATCATCATTTACAAGACAAGCAAGTTCTTCAGTGGACGCTGATTGAATTTCGTTCTCATCTAAATCAGAAGATCCTTTCAATAAATCTGGAACATCTTCAGAATCGGAATATGCATATTCTTCTATAACTCTGCGCCCTACCTGACTACGAGCAGCCATATACGAGATTTGATATTTGGATTTGGTGATGGGGTCAATACATCCTTAGGAATTATATCTGGTGTTGGCGGTGCTGCAGTTGCTGCTGATATTGTTATTCTTGCCGCGCTTGTTGGAATGTTTACAGGTGCTAAAGCAAT
>JBAVTY010000205.1:0-5598 GCA_049696495.1 Candidatus Nitrosopolaris sp. | reverse complement strand
CTCTTTAATCGGGACAAACTGCACAGGAAACGACCTCTATGAGCAATACACCGAGGGGACTTCCGCCAACCAGCTCTCGAGTTCAGGACATTTTTCCGAAATTAACGCCAGCACAAATTCGTCGTGTAGGCGGGATTTCCCACCGGTATCTCGGGCCAGGAGCTCGCATCTAGGGCGTACAACCAAGCGCAGAAGTTCGGTGCAGTGATGCTGATCGCTAAGAGCACCCGACTCCTCTGCGATCGCAAACCATACGTCGTCGAGGTCGAGAACGGATCTCGAATTCCTGCACGTACTCTTGTGATTGCGACCGGGGCGGAATATCGAAGGCCGCCATGCAAAAACTTGTCGCGCTTTGAAGGGGCTGGGGTCTATTACGGTGCCACTTTTGTGGAGGCGCAGTTTTGTAGCGAAGAAGAGGTGATTGTAGTTGGCGGAGGAAACTCAGCCGGCCAGGCTGCCGTGTTTCTGGCGGAAACGTCAAAGCTCGTGTACATGCTCGTGAGGTCCGCCGGTTTGGTCGAGAGCATGTCGCGTTACTTGATTCGTCGGATAGAAGGGAGTCCTACGATCGTATTCCGGCCTCACACGGAGATCGTGGCCCTAGAAGGAGACGATCACCTCGAATCCGTTCGCTGGCGAAACAGTCAAACGGGGCAAACTGAAGACCACAAGATCAGACACGTATTCGTCATGACCGGCGCCGATCCGAACACCCCTTGGCTCACTGGCTGCGTCGCCCTAGACGCTAAGGGCTTCATTAAGACTGGTCACGACCTGTCGCCAGAAAATCTGAGCGCTGCGCGCTGACCCCTTGCCCGTTTGCCGTACTTGCTCGAAACCAGTCTGCCAGGGGTTTTCGCGGTGGGCGACTGCGTGGCGGCAGCATCAAGCGTGTTGCTTCCGCGGTAGGCGAAGGATCAATCGCGATTTCATTTGTTCATCAAGTACTCCAGGAGTAAGAGAGATCTAGCTGTGTGATTGGATGAATGACTTTGAACATTATTAAGCCCTAGATTTGGTGCGGATCACCCATGTCCTCCTCCATACGTATAGATCAGTAGTAGTTTACTCCAAAATTTGATACTCAGATCTGCCTGTAAACAGCAGCTCTAAACAAAAGGCGCAATGTATGAGTGGCCTATCTGTAAAAACGATTTCAGGGGGCTGATAATTTGTCAATTACCTCATCAAAGCTATTGGAATTGTCATTTATATCTGCAATTACTTTTTGCTCGTATGATGATATGAGCTCATCTAATCTGCGATCTGCTATGTATAGACTATTACTAAAATTACACATACCGTCCCAGCCGTAATGACTTAGTAACAGACCAATAGCACATCTACTGTCATTTTCCTCGTCGCTTAGACTACAGCGTAAGAAGCCGTACTTGTGCTTGTCTTGTTTTATAATTTCCACTACTTGGGCAAACCTGCTCAGAGAGACAAGAACAGTATCCTGTATCCTCATATCTTGTAGAATACTGATGCGTTTTATATATCCCACTGAAGCTACCCATCGCGCTCATAAGGATTCTTACAGGTGGTAATATTTTTCACCATCATAGTAATAATCATCAAATTTTCTTGCAACTCGTTTATGACACTTGGCACAGTAGTCGACCGATCTCAATCTTTGATATTCCTCAACTAGTCATTGGCATATCACGGCTCAACTACATACCAACTCCCGCTAATCTGAACAGGAGGGTATGGAATATTGTCTTTTCTATAACTACAACCGCGTCAGCATTGGGTGTGACATCAACAACTTGGAATGTAAGTTTGCCATTAGGAAATCTACCTCTATTATGGGGAGGAGCCATGATATTGTCTCCTTTAACAAGAGGTATACCTTCAAGAGTGTTAGCAAGATAACGTTCATCAATATAAGACATAGCCTCTAAAGGGGCAACTATAACTCTTTCAGCCGGAACCACCTCAGTCTTTTTAATAACTACGGTATCTCCTCTGACCACACCAGCATTGTGTCTCATCAAGTCATCACACCTAACCACTCCCTTTAACCCATTGTCTTCATCTACCGCGTAAAGTGGCCAGCATTTGGCCACTGTTCTGCGTTTACCTCTGATTTCAATAAAATCACCAACAAATAGGTTCAAGGAGTCCATAGTGTCATAATCGATACGAGCTATTCCACATCCACTCCTAGTATAGGTTTTCGGCACCCTTAGAGATAGCTCAGCCGTTCCAGGCAAAATGATCACCTATGTGGTAGTTTGTATCAACAGGTATAACCTCAAGCCTTCTGTACACCAGTTACTCCTGCCGTTGTCATAAGAACGACAGCGACTAGTCATACCAATGCGATCAGTAGTTTCATTTTGAGCCCACCTTGTTTGTCGTCGCCGGTGTGTGGTCTGGTAGTATTGGCAAAATAGTACTCCAACGCCCTGCTTACAAACCGCGACTTTGTTACATCTCCCCGCTTGTCGTTAAGTTGTCTCATCACGTCAGCAGGAACGGTAACACCAAGCTTTAGCGTTTTCTGATTTGTTTGAGTTGTCTGATTTCTCACACTCAACCTGCTAGGTCGGCACACTTAAAAACATCAAGGAAGTTTGTTTATGTAGTACGAGCGTCAATTGTTATTGTAAATCATGGTGTAATGATGACCCCTCATGATGACCTGTCAAATGTAATATTGTCCTAGCTGTATGAGTTATTATCTGATATGTAATACTTGCGATGCCTATATGATTGCCAGACGCGTCTTCTAGTACATCAAATTTTGACGGACCATAAAAAATGTTCTAGTACATACGCGTCAATTTGTGATGTATAGCATATACAATTATTACAATATACGTCAGATTGAGAGTGGTCCAATTCCTGAAAATTCTGCACTATACCGTTCAGCACAAAGTCGATAAACCTGCCTGTTACCGTATGATTTCTCTACATGGGAGATTTTATGACACGCAGAGCATACATTGGGTACCAGAGATATTATATGCTATAAACATGTAATTAGGCTCATAAAAGGGATAGGGGACAGATGAGGGTTTATGCGAAAACCTTTTTTGCTATTGCTGGTCTTTCGTCCAATTGATATCAACGCTCGGTGATGTTGATCTTTGATTTCCACATATGCTATACGTTTGCTGCCACAAGTATTTCTACTATTGTTAGCTGCGTTTATGAGAAATCGGCTAGGTAAAAGTGATGTTTTATGTGGGACATCATAGCACATAGTGATCACAGGTATGTTTCGTAATACCCTAATACTTCAGATCATATTGATTTGTCGGAGGTAAAAAAAAGATACAACTGCTGGTTTCTCCTAATCTTTTATCATTTTAATTTTAAGGCAACTCTTATCATTACCTGTGAGGAAGATGAGTCCTCACAAGTTGATGACGATCAGCTTGCGTGTATAATATCCCATTCGTGATCTATTGTATTAATTTAAAATCCTTTAAATGATATTGCATTATTGTAACTATATGTTAAGGGTTTCTATAACGAACTTTATATGATTCAACCGTGCTAATGAAAGACTATGCTGGAAAACATAACTTTAGCAATGTACTTTGTCATAGGATACGTAATCACATACCTCGCACTTGGGACAGCCTGGCACTTTGCAGCGTGCAGACTACAGGATAAAACAATAAAGTCATGTCTTAAGCAAGTAAGGTTATTACTGCAGAAAGAGGATATAAAAAATAGGTAGAGGGTGGTTTCCAGGGGGGAGCAAGTAGAAGCAGGAGAACAGCGAGGAGCATGTGAAATAATTGCCTCGCAGAATTAAAAAGATTGAGGAAGGAGTATCGACAAGATATGAGACGAGAGTATTGGAAAATCCCTATGAAATTTCTAAACATCTAAAATATGTAATTGAAAATGCCTCTGAGAGATCAGTCTGTTCATCGATTGGAGGATTACAACATATCTATCATGACTTCTTTGATCTGTACAAGAAGCTATTAGCTAGATCCTCCAAAGGAACAGAAGAAGTAGGAAAAGGAGAGAACAAAGACATTCAGAAGGACGTTATCAGATTGGTCACCACTATTGCAGACAAAGATAGTATAGATTTAGTCAGAATATTTCTAGAGGCTGGAGCAAAAGTAAGACATGTAAAAAATCTGCCCCTTATGGATTTTGCGGTCGACAATAAATACTTCCACGCTACAATAAGGAAGGAGGCAGGTAGATTAAGCCAGACTCAGTTGCTTAGTAACGAACCTGTTTATGTCGAACACTTTAAGTCTATTTTTGAGGAATTGTGGAAGAATGGTATTGATGCTGCTGAGAGAATAAAGGACATTAATGCAGGTGCTAACTTGGCCGATATAGAAGTTATTCCGAAGCCATCTAGAGCAGGAGAACTATATTTTCAACTTCTAAAAGATGCGACAGAAGAAGTATTACTTTTGTTTCCCACTGTTAGCGCTTTCACAAGACAAGAAAAAATAGTAGTAGAATCGCTTCTGTTGTCAAACGCGGAATTAAGAACAACACCTGTAGCATCGACAATAGAAATGAATGTCAAAGTTAGAATCTTGATACCCTTCAATCAACTAATTGAACAAAAGTTGCAGCACTTTAAAAACAGCTCTCACATTAATATTGAGATTAGATACATTGAACCGCTAATGCTGACTACTCAGGCAACGATTCTAGTTGCAGACAGAAAAAATACATTAGTAATGGAGATAAAAGATGATTCAAAAACAACATTTGATGAAGCAATAGGATTATCAACCTACTCAAATAGCAAAGCAGGTGTCTTATCATATGTTTTTATATTCGAGAATCTATGGAAACAAATCGAACTGTACGAAGATATCAAGAAATCACATGAAGAGTTAATGATTCTTGACAAAATGCAGCAAGAGTTTATCAATGTAGCAGCTCATGAATTAAGAACACCCATACAACCAATACTTAGTGTTACACAAATTCTACGTTCTAGGATAAACGATAGTCAACAAGAAGAATTACTTGATATCGTCATTAGAAATGCAAAACGGCTTAACAGACTTTCAGATGAGATTTTGGATGTTACAAAGCTTGAAAGTCAGACGCTCGAACTTAAGAAAGAACAGTTCAACCTGAATGACGTAATACTCAATACTATGGACGACTTATTGTTAAGCAAGGACTTTAGCAAAAATGCTTCACGCCTCCTTCGACTTCGATTATCCTATGAACCACGTGATATTTTATTGCAAGCAGACAAATCGAGGATTGCTGAAGTATTTTCAAATTTATTGAGCAACGCTATCAAATTTACACCAGAAGGTATGATAATAATTACTGTAGAAAAAGACAAGACTAATAAAACTGATAACAAAAATTGGGTCATCGTTAGTGTGAAGGATACTGGTCAAGGAATAGACGTCAATATATTGCCAAGGTTATTCACAAAATTCGCATCGAAATCTTTTCATGGAACAGGACTGGGCTTATTTATATCGAAGGGTATTGTGGAAGCTCACAGTGGTAAAATCTGGGGCAAAAATAATGTTGATGGGATAGGAGCGACATTTTCATTCAGTTTGCCAACAATGTAACGACAACTCCAGTTACAAGATCATGTAATAAACCACATTAGGCAAAATCGAT
>JBAVTY010000204.1:0-2999 GCA_049696495.1 Candidatus Nitrosopolaris sp. | reverse complement strand
GGACAAAAATGGCATACCCATGTCATAACTAACTTTAGACCTATGAACAGCACAGAGGTTAGTTTAGCTCCAGATAGGAGTGCTTCGCTATCTGGAACAGTTGATGTCAAGCTAAATGGCACTAGTGTTTGGAATACAACAAAAGTAAATCTTATGATAAACAAAGGAAAAACATTAACTATTAACCTAGATAATCAGGCTACAAGCAATCATTTCCAAGGACAACCAATCTATGGGGTTGTTGAATCAATGAAAGATTCGACTGGCAACGAGATGTTAA
Source organism: Candidatus Nitrosopolaris sp. (assembly GCA_049696495.1). GTDB lineage: Archaea > Thermoproteota > Nitrososphaeria > Nitrososphaerales > Nitrososphaeraceae > Nitrosopolaris. The sequence continues at coordinate 2,719 of JBAVTY010000204.1, read as the reverse complement.
AAGCACAGCAACAGGCGGTACACAGAACCGAAAAGTAACAACCAAAGAATTGCTTTATATTTTGGCAGGAACTGGCCTGTGGCAAGTGTACCACAAGTAATACAATTTAAATATTTCATTTGATTATTTGTTCAAAAGATTCAAGGTTCTACGTGTCTATCAATAGATGCATGAGAATCGGACTCAATCTCTTAATAAAAATTTAGCCAAGGGTAGCCTATCTTAAATCTACCCTGTGGTACATACAGCTTGTCCATCGATGATACTGTATGGTCCACCGTCACATGGATTGTCAGTTACATAGCCAGGACTGTAATAGTAGCCGAAACCTGGGCGATAGAGGTGGCCAAAACCTGGACCGTAGAAGTGGCCAAAACCGTGACCAAGGAAACCATGTCCAAAGCCACCAAATGCAAGTACTTTTTCGCTTCCAATCATGTAACCCGAGCCAAAAAATATTGATACTGTCACAATAGTCATACCGCTGTAAAAGATTGTTCTTCGATTCATTAATCTTTTATTTCTTGGATATGTACATATACATTTTGAACCATTACTCTCTATCATAATTTCTAAAAGTTTCAGGAAATCTAATCTGCAATATGTTTGTGATATTAATGTTAGTTAATTAACAGTGACAACGAGGTAACTGTATCCTAAGATTTCATCGGTTATCATATACAAAGTAATATACATCATACCTGCATTATCATATTTCTACTAATAGTCTATACGTCGCCTATATTCGGCAAATGTACTAGGAGTATCCAAATTCGAATATTAAATCGAGGAACGATAAACGCACGAGGCAATTTTTGACCAATGTCGGTCTTATCACTACCGATGGTCCTTATGGTCCAAATGTGATGGCAGCAGAATGGACCCATCATGTATCTTACAGCCCTAGTTTAATTGCTATCAATGTACGTGGCGACGATGCCACAGCTGAAAATATCAATCAATCGAAAGAATTTGGAGTCAACCTAGCAGCCGAAGATCAAAATATACTATGCAGTCTCGGAGGAAGATATACTGGAAAAGAACTTGACAAGATAGCTCTTTTCAAAGAGCTTGGTATAATATTCTACAAGGCAAACAGTATCAAAACCTTGATGATAAGAGGCGCCGCGATGAACGCAGAATGCAAGCTTGTAAATCGAGAAGAGCTTGGAGATCACGTAATGTTCATTGGAGAAGTTACCGAAATCTCTGCAGATGAGAACATCAAACCTTTAGTTTATCACAATGGCAGATACTGGAGATTAGATGATAATAATAAAATTACAAGGCCTTCTCCAGAACTCCTAGATAAAGTCGAACAGATTACTAAAAAGTACGTCAAAGTATAATATTCAGGAATGGTGCGGCAGACACGCAACTACTCGGGTTTCAGCTTATCCTGTGATTTCTTTCACAAAAACATTGCTATCAAGCTTTGAAAATTGCGATAAATCTATTTTTGCACATCAGGGTTCTTTTTTATGAGACTTGACCAAAATGTAGAGTGCTTTACATTAAAAAAAATTTCATGATTAAAAAAACACAATATAAATGCATATTCAGACTCTTTACTAATGTATGAATTCTCACATAATCAACTAGGCAATATCTTTAGCTTCCATATAGGATGCAATTCATTCCACCCTCCAGCGAGATTATCGGTAACCCACGCGCCATACGCTACGATTTTATCACCATTTTTTGGAATTTGAACCGCAGGGTTATTCTGGTCCCTCGGTATAATTTCCATTACAAGCATGCCATTAACGCGGTTATTATTTACTTCGTTTATCAATTTTCTGTACGCTTGGTCTAAATTGGTAGTCTCCATCATCTTCCCTAGTACCTTTCATAACTAGCCTGACCCTTGGACCGGTAGGTTTCCTACTTCCTCGGCGCATATTTCACTAACAAGCTATCAAAGTACTTGTCAAACTCGCCGTTAGCAATTATATCGTCTGAGTAAATACCTAGTGCTATTACCTTTCCCTTTTGATAGTTCAGTTCGTACGTCGCAACTCCTATTTTTGGTTGTTTTATTGATGTAGAGGCATGATAATTCAACAAGATTAGGTCATTAGGATTTGTCAAGTACTGTTCTTCGTGATGCCTGTATTGGAATGGATTATTGGCAAATGTCACATAGCATGAAAAACAAAAGGAGTTGCTGCCTATCCATTGCGAAGTCTCGTTCCTCCATCTTTCTCCTACACTCTTCCACGCTGATTTACCATTATACGCCCAACCATGCCCTTTCACTAATGTTATTGTATGAGTGTTTCTGTCGTATATCACCTGAGCAATGAATACGTTCCCATCCATGAGAACCAAAGTCCCTCCATTTGAAACAAAATGTTTTAGATTGTCATATTCTTGTTGCGTGACATATTCCTGATGTCCAAGTATCAAAATATCATACTTGCTAGTTCCATTTGTGAAAAATAAAGAATTAACATTATCTGCATCAGTGTCAGTCAACACAGTAATGTTGGACTTCGACGTCTTCAAATGCTTAGTTAAGTAATCAATTGAGAAAGCTGAAGATGACCCTGTTGTTCGATTCGTTACTTCGCTTGAAAGCAGATTTAGGTAGATGTAATATTCTTTCGTGCATGTGGCGGCAGACTAGAATAGAGGAAGTAGAAACTGTAAAATGATTGATGGTAGGCTGCGGCTGTGAACGTGGGCTTGATAAGTGCAATATTTAATACTTTCACAA
>JBAVTY010000203.1:0-16743 GCA_049696495.1 Candidatus Nitrosopolaris sp. | reverse complement strand
CACGAGCCAGGGCACGTACAGCTAGGGCGCCAAAGCCACTCGATGCGCCTGTGACCACAATAACATTCTTCATAACTCATTCGCTATCCTTGCAGATATTTATTTAATATCTCCGCGTACGTTAGGCTGAAGAGATTTGCTGAATCCGGTCTAGAAGGATTGAAAGACCTACCTAGGACTGGTAGACCGCCTGAAGTATCCGAAGAGAAATTTGCTGAAATTATTTAAAATGAGCGTATGGCCATCATAGTAAAAGCTTTATTGAAGGATCTCTAATATTTTCTATTGATTACCCTTAGCAATATCATCGATTACGTTGCGAATGTAAATCCTATGGAATTTATCTATGGGTTGGCTATGATCGGTTTTGCATATATGATTCGTGGTCATAAATCATAACTTCCAAAACCTAACCTTGACATCCTTTTTTATTTTTGTGCCAACTGAAGGTAAAAATAGCAGTAGGAATGAAAAAGCACAATGACAAATTTATACACCTTTAGAAGGTTATGTTTTCTAATCTTACTAAGTTAGTCTGTTGTAGCACTGTGTTCTGAACAGCTTGTACACATATGTTAGTCAACCCATATCCCAATATACATAGATTCCTTGCTTAGAATGCTTCGAAAAATTCTCTTTTTTCTTTTTCTCTTGAGGTTCGTAAACGATAATAAGCTCAGGTTTCGTAAGATTATTCTTTGCTATCATGATCCTCTATAAATACAGAATCTTCGCTACTAAGTACTGAAGGTTAAATAGGAGAAGATTTGGGCGCTAGCACTAGCTTTTTTAATATTAAAAACATGGATCGCAACAAACCACAATCACCTCAGGCCATAAATAAAGAGGTAGCAACAAAATTATCAGAAGAGTCAGAAACATATCTGGATTTGCCAGCTCTATCTAGAATTCTAAAAGAAATGGGAAAAGTTGAAATGTTTGATAACATAAGACGTAAAAAAAATGAAACAGATCCCACATGTAATTCGCCGAACAAAATATTCAGACAAACTCAAACCCCAAGGATACTACTCCTTCTACAAAATAACGGATGAGGTTGAGAAGTATAAAAAAATACTATCTAATCCGCAAGCACTCATGTATATTACTGAAAGACTGAAGAATTCCGGGCTGCTTGAGCCAGCTTACATGCGTATTGCAGAAAGTATTGTATACGCTATGAAGAGTAGTGACGAAAGGGCAGAAAAATTTATTAGAATGAGTATAAATGCAGGAGCACCTGGTGTAAAGCCAACCGACAGGATTGCTTTTAAAGAAGCTTTAATAAGGTTAGACCAAAACACTTTAAACGATTTAATTAAGGAATTTGTAAATTATTGGTTGGAAAATCCTAGCGATTATCTATTTTTTCGTTACCTAAACTAGATATTAACTAATATGTTAGTTCCTAACAGTAGCTCTCAATTGTCCTGAATCGATAAGCGATTGAATCATTTGTTCAAACTGTTCTTGCTTTTTTTCTAAGGCCTGAATCTGTTTATCTTTCTCTTGTAATTCTAAGGATACGCTTTTCATATTGGAGATATCTGCTTGAAGTTTCTCTACGTCTACCTGCAACCTCTCTTCATCTGAGATTGTCAGGTCCTTTACAGCTTTTTGGTACTCCGGTAACAATAGTTTGACCCTGTCAGCCCTATTATAGTTCTCTTCTAAGGAATGCACTGATCTCAATGCATGGCCAAGTAGCCATTCCTTTTTGATAAAGTCAATTGCTGTTCGCCCATCCTTTGTCTTGATGCTGGATAGTGTTGTAGAAAAGAACTTTCTAAATCCATGTGCAATTTTTATATTATATCTGCCATTGTAATTTTCTGAAACTTCTCTAACACCAGCTTTGTAAGCAACTGTTCGTATTATTCCCGCTACAGTTGATAATGCTATAGGCGCTGAATTGTCTATTCTTGCACTTTGTCCGTCAGGGCTTAGCTCGAATCTTTTTAAAAGTATTGGACTATTCTTGGTTATTTTTTCACCGAACTTTGTACGAAGGTTACGATACTGCTCGTAAACACGAAATGCCTCTGCCGAAATGAACGTATCATATTCATCATCAGTCCCTTTGTAAACTATTACGTGAGCAACGATCAACTTATTGGCCTCATCATAGATAGGTTTTACAGAACCATCAGTAAGACCGATAAATCCACCAAGTCTCATTCCGCCTGATGACATGAAAAGAATAGGTATCTTGGCCCTAAGATCAGAATATTCTAGCATTTTCTTTAGCTGTTCTCTTATGTATGCATCATCAGCAGCGTTGCGGCCTCCTCGTGGCATAAGCCTGTTTATCTTTCTCCAGTTAAGTATAATGTCATTCATGTCACAGAATAGTCTTATAGGAGGTAACATAGTCTGACCAGTAGCCGCAGTAATTTTTCCATTACTTATCTTGGTCTGCAAGAATAAAACATAATCTTCTACCAATTGCTGAAAGTTTATTGTCTCTAAAGGATTCTTATCTCGATATTTTAATACGATTTCATCGGTCGACATTTTGATAAAATTACAGAAGTGCCACAAATTTTGTTTATATGCCTGAAGGCTTTTCTGTGAATGTACTGCACTTTTAAATAGTAGGTAGGACCTCCCTACTAGGTATTTGTTATAATCTAGAGGCATCCTTCGTTGCCCTACCGGAAGGTTAGAGACTTGGCTTATGCTACTCGATGGAACACTGTGAACTGAATGACGTTGTCGATGTTTTACTGCGTTTTGAGTCGTAATGTAATGTTGTCTAGTTAGTTATATAAATTTTATTTCGGGTTATTAAGGTACAAATGGCTCCTTATAAGATATGATCAACTTAGAGATTTCTGGTCTCATCAAGTGTTCTGCTGGAATTTCACCGCAACTAACCATTTTTCTCATTTTTGTACCGCTTAACTCCTCTCTAAATTCTGATCCGTGCGGACAGTTTCTTTCATTTGCGTAGCTCAGGCATTTATTGCAATAGTAAAACGAGGGGAAGAATAGTGGTTCGATTCCTAGGTCAGGGTAATCACTGAAGATGTCATGCGCTGCAAAAGTATCATAATAGTTTCTAACTCCCGCATGGTCTCTTCCAATTATAAAGTGAGAACATCCACAATTCTTTCTCATAATTGCATGATGGATTGCCTCCTTAGGCCCAGCGTATCTCATTTCGGTATGAAGGGTTCCAAACATTGTCCTACTCTTGGGATAATAGTTTTCTATAAGGGTCTCGTATGTCCCAACAATGACATCATCCTTGAAATCACCAGACTTTTTTTTGCCAATCAATGGATTCACAAACAATCCATCATAAATATTCATGGCAGTCTTTTGCAACATTTCATGAGCAACATGGGGAACATTTCTTGTTTGGAATCCAACCATAGTTTTCCATCCTCTCTTGTGAATTTCTGATCTAATTTCAGACGGATTCATCCTAAACTTTCTTAGTGGCGACTGAGGGATTCTTTTGAAGACTTCAATTTTCCCTCCGATGAGTCGATTTTTCAATCCTATAACCTTCATAACACCTGGATGATTTACATCATTTGTTTGATAGATTGCCTTTGCAACAGAGGTTTTATCATAAGAATAAGTTTCTTCGATCTCTATAATTCCAAAGTGCTCATTACCAGTTCTTAATATAACTTCACCAGCATCCTTCATCTTGGTTGCTGTTTCGTCATCGACATCCATTATTATAGGGATGGTCCAAGCCAACCCATTTGTTAACCGACCAGATTTTACAATACTTTGAAAGTCATCTTGTCCAAGAAAACCCTCAAGAGGGCTAAAAATACCATCGGCAATATTCTCAATGTCATTTCTAAGATCATAATTGACTTCAATTGAAGACATTCCATCAATATTCTTCGTGGTTGAATCAAATCTGTTTATTAGCTTACCTCCATGTGGACGAGGTATACTACTAACATCAGCCAAAGTTATTCCCTATCTCTTGGATTGTTTAATAGGATAATGGAGTCCACATTCCTTAGGTGTACCAGTTTCCCACCACCATCTTCCAGACCTGGGATCATCATTAGGATCGATTGCTCTTGTACATGGCTCGCAACCGATACTCACATAGCCAATATCGTGCAACCTGTTGTAAGGAACGCTATTTTCATGAATATAATCCCAAACCATTTCGTGTGTCCAATCTGCCAGTGGATTGACTTTAACTATGTTGCCATGGACAGAATCAATTTCTACTTTCTTAACGTGAGCTCTTGTAATTAATTGCTCTTTTCTTAAACCTGTAACCCAACCGTCGAGTTTACTTAACGCCCTGTTAAGAGAATGAACTTTTCTGATTTGACAGCAAAGTTTTCTATTCTCCACGCTTTCATACATTAGATTCATGCCTTTCGCTTGAACCATCTGTTCAATCTCTTTGTGCTCCGGAAAAAAAACTTCGATCTGAATATCGTATTTTTTGGAAATTGTATCCATTAAATCATAAGTTTCCTGATTTATCCGCCCCGTATCCAAGGTAAAAATTCTAGTTTTCTCTTTGTCAATTTTTATCATAATATCGATGAGAACAATATCTTCTGGACCGAAACTTGATGCTAGGGCGATTCTTAATCCATAAGTATCCATAGCCCATCGTAAGACTTCCTGAGCAGATTCGTTCTCCATCTGCGGCGCAATCTGCTTCAACTGATGAACAGTCGGCTTTAATTCCATAGCATCCTTTCTTATCACAGATAATAGTAAGTATAGTACATTTATAATTATTTGTGCTTAAATCAATTAGACCTGAATTCATATACGTGATTAACGAAAGATTCTGAATTCTATCATATTTTATTATCTCAGTGATATTTTTGAAAATCTATTAAATTATACTTTGAAAGTTTCCTTTATTAATAAGTATACCTCTATATGATCGCATAATAAACAGGATTAAGTGATTATTTGAGGGGCATATTATGAGCGAAGACTTTTGGAGGCTTGTGGAAGAATATCAACAACTTGGTTTTGATCCCCTACGCTGGATACCAAACTGCTCTAATGAAGTGGATAATCGTACACTACAATATTCGTTAAACGAGGTAAAGAGAACTAATATAAAGTTGACGCCTAGCTGGTTTGATGCCTTTTATTATATGGATGGAAAGATCCCTGAACTTACTCGAAGAGTATACAATTTTGATAAGCCTGTAATTGAAAAGGAGGTTGAAATCAAACGAGCTCTTTCAATCTTTCGTATTCATACCGTTCTAGGTTATAATTCAGTATCACTCTCAAGAGCAGTTCAGAAGTTCTTTAAAAGTTTCCATTCAAAGGTGTTCATAAAAAAAAATACGATGGTTCTGACAGCTCATCCTGAAGCCCAATTTGCACTCCTGGATTATATAGAGTTACACAGAGGCGATAAAGTAGGATATACATGTGCTAACAACTCTGTGACACAAATAACTGACCCGACTCTGAGACCAGAATCTGAAATTCACAGCAACATTGCATTGACGGCGGGAATGGAATATCTCAATCTTCTAGGATGTACATCAGGATTCAAACTGTTTCCTGTATATGATGCTCCTACTGAACAAATGCTAGACGAGATTAGAACTAATCTTGATTCATTTACTTCGCGATATAATATAGGTATGGAAGACTACAGTTCCATTAAGATTGGCAATCTCTTTTTTGGTACGACTGCAATGGCAAACACTGTAAAGGAATTACCTACAAGATACGATCAAGTGGAGGAGGGCATGCAAATTATTATTTCAAATAAGATGGGATCAATGCCAGCTTTAAGTCTTTATATGTTAACACAAATGGATAATAATAATATAGCCAAATTTGAGCAAAATGACATTTCGTTGGATATCCTTTCTGCGGCAAAGGATGAAGCTATAAAAAGTCTAAGTGAACCACATTTCTCACTGGGAAAAATAATATCAAGATATTGTCCTGATTTTGGTACGAATTATGACAAGAATATGCATATAACCGCTGTCCATCCTGTCGCCACAGATGGATTCTTTGCGATAGTAAAACTTGCAGAACTGACAAATTCTCACATTGTAATTAGCGAGCTTCCGATGAAGAACCAGGAACTCAGCAGGTTTGCAACAAGAGAACTGCTAATCGAAAATTCAACTGCTTCTTTCAACGGCTGTCATCTTATAGTTACAACTAAGGATGTGGCAGGTTTGATCGTAGATGATCTGCGAAGACATAACTTTGAACCAACGGTAATAGGATTTTTCTCAAAGAAAGAAAGACCTTCCGTAACGACTGAAACAGATATTGATCAGTATATTGCTTCGAAATCGAAACTTGCCAAACTAAAGTCCTTAGGACAAAAAGAGGGACAGCATTAAAAATACCATACGGATTAGTGATCAGAGGTTCTTACCTTAGAAAAATGCCATAGATACCATCTATGGATTTTAAATATATAGATAAGATCTTTTGAAATGATTGCGTCTGCAGATGATGATATTGACTCTTGGGTTTAGACTACATCCCCAGAATCACCATTTTATTTTCTAACTGGACGACGATCATCAGTGTCAAGATTAAGTGTTGCCGAAATTTACATATTAGAGCTACTAGCCAGATAGAAGTCTCAGCTTCATATCACGTTGATCATCTGTTCAGACGGTTCCGTGATGGAATCATTTTACAATTCGAACCAATTTACTTAGGGGACATCGAAAACATATCGTATAGATTCCAATACACACTTCTGAATAAGATGGACGCCCAAATGTGTACTCAACTTTTAGAAATTCAGTTCATGAATGGCATTGCAGGATATACAGTATTTTTGTACATAAACATTAATTACTAAATTTTAAATTAAAATCACATGAAGAAATATCTTTCTTTTCAAGAGATCAAGCTGATTCCCTTTCCCCAGAAACCATGAATTGGGTTGCTTCTGAACCTCGCCTCTGATACGCATTGATATCAACTTAGATCGTCCTAATCATGGCAGCCCAATAAACTGGGGACTATATAGGCGCACAACATGTTCGATTTAGACGTTCTGATGATGGCTTCCGGATCCCCTGCATCTGAGATATAGTAATAAGTTAGGTATCATAATTTAGGCCACCTGTTACCATCTAAAATCATTAGCATTTAGTCAATTGAATGTTGATAAAAACATAGATACTTGACTTAGAAGCTTATAAAGAGTCAGACTAGAACTCCTTTCGGGCCATATTATTAGCCGTATTATTAGTCACTAGTTTTGAGTATTAACTTTATCATGATATCTAGCAACGACTTTAGCCCTTTTCTTGTTTCCATATTCCATTAAACAAGTCATGAATCATCGATTGTGATGCAGTGCAATTCCTTATTTATGGTTCAAGATATAGCCACTAGAATTTCGATAATAGTGGCCACAGTTTATAAAAGATAGAAAATAAACAACAATAGCTTAGGACACGTTTCGGAATTCTCTGGTGATCATTAACATCATATGTTTCAAATCTGTGTATGGGCTTATGATGATATAATGTTAATGGATTCTTTTTTGATAGAATAGTTTGTTGTATCTGTACTGCCTTTTACGACGTTATTTTTAACTAGATGCAATAAAATTCCCTCTGCATTTAGGTTAAGTTCGATTGAGCTGACCCTACTTCTATAAAATACAACCTTTCTGCCCTTGTTATCAATATTAATTTTTTCGATAGACAGTAGATCTGCATTGGATAGCTTCTGGACTTTTTTGTATATAGAACTTAGTGGGAGTTTATTTTCCACACGTATCTGTGATACTGTCTTTGCAGAACCGATAGTGGATATAATTATTCTGCAGGCAATCCTATCAGCAAGTTCCTGCAATATTGGAATATCGTTTAGATCATCTGGCGAAATGACAGCTGTAGTCAAATCTGATTAGCCTTGCCTAACTAGGCTGGCCTATTATTTAAACGATTCTTCCCGTTGTCTCTTCATAGTCCACACGTCACGTTATAATCCGTGGATCTTTTCTAGAATCCTGTCGTAACCGATCTTTTTCTTATGCCTTAAAAGATTTCAGAATTTGCTGCCTAGTAGATAGGAACGATCTCGAAGATAATAGCATTAAATCATTAATCTAACTACTGCATGTAATTTGCTAATATTCCATATTTGTGTAGCAATTTTCTGTGATATTGAAATTCTGGATCGATTGATTCAACAATCCTCCAAAATTCTTTTGAGTGATTGAGCTGGATTAGATGAGCGAGTTCATGTATAATAACATAATCTATTAGCTCGACAGGAAGTGAAGATAAAAGGAAATTAAAGTTTAGATTTCCATTTTTGGAACAGCTGGCCCATCGTGAACGCTGATTCTTTATTGTGACTTTGTTATATGTGGGGAATGGCTTCATTTTCCTAACTAGAGCAAGACGTTCTGACAATATGTTATAAGTTTGTGTGAAATACCATCGCCTAATATCATCCTTATATCTACGCTTATCATTGACATGAAAGGTTATAGTTTTTAAGTTATCGGAAACTATTACAGAGGCCGCCAAATCCTTAGTTATTCTCAGATTGTATTTTTTGCCGAGAAAAGAAATTGTATTTAATTTTGGATATTCTTCTCCATACTCATTCCGGAGTCTCCCATAGTATTCGGATGTTTTTAGAATCCAATCTTTATTGATGTCTAAGAATCTCATTACTTCATCAATTTCATAATTAATCATTGGTACTAGGACATGAATTCCAAAAATATTTGCTTTCAAGCATAAACGCTTTGCTCGTTTAATTTTCTTAACTTGTACGCTTAGTGTCGTCCCGTTTGAAAGATGTACAGGTAAAGACAACAATTTTCTTTTTCTTCTTTATTGTTTTTGAAGAACCATATCTATTTTTCTAGGCTTTGCTTCGAGATATTGAAGGTGTATGTCCTATCATAAGAGATGTAATTTGTCTATTTTCTCATCATCTTATTTAGAGTAAGGGTGATGATTAGTTTATAGATACATAGCTAAATAGGAAGCTTTCGCGGCTTGCAGAAAAAAGTAAATTTACCTTAACCCAGCGCATAGGCTATTTAAAACACTGTGCAAGACATGATTCATAACGCTTTAATGTAGAATTACCTTAATACTAATCTATTGGCAGTAGATAGTCACGTATTAATGACTCTCATTATGATTTCTGCAATAGGGCTAATCTCAATTCCTTTTGGAAACCCTAAATTTATTGGTGAAGCCATCGCTATAGAATTATCGTTCATTATATTATCTGTACTAATCTGGAAGGATTACACAAAAGTACTTTACGCCTGTATAGCATTGGCATTAACAGTTTTCGTAGGTAATAGCATCTCTCCAGCTCATGTTCATTTGATGACAACTTTTTCAAAGCCAATCAACGCTTTAATTTTAATAACTGGTGGATACGTTTTGCAAGTAATATTGATTTATACTAGTGTGAATGCAATTATTAGGATTAGATCAAAATCGTTAACACATGCCAGTATAACATAGAATATTAGATCATTATTCTACACAGACTTTACTATCTAAGATCCCACTAAAATACGCTTTCGGATACATCGACCACGGTCACTTTAACATACTCTGACATTTGACGACAGTGTTGGCCCATATAGAAGTATACGGACAACCGCAGTGCTATCTTCGATCGGTCCCAGGATCATCTCTCGCGGCGAAGTGCTAGCGCAGTAGATATAGGTTGATCAACATACTCCTCGTCGCATCCTTTGTGATATCCTTGTTTGCATCTCATTTCTGGAATTGTATCATTGCCGGCAATCGTAAAATTTTTGCAAGCATCAATTTCATTGTTTGTAGAGATTATCGAATTGTTCTTTCTGAAGTAAGCAAATTGATAGTACTGTAAAAGATGAAGAAAAGCAAAATTTCACAACGATGATCTAAAGCTGGATTAGCAATCATACATCATTATTCAATAAACCTGTTGCGTACCCATTATAGTGTTGGTCGCTGTGAGCATATGCATAAACGAAAGCATTTGTTGTGTTCAAATCAAAAATAAAATTAACCGTCATTTACTAAGTCAAGTATCTATGTTTTTATCAACATTCAATTGACTAAATGCTAATGATTTTAGATGGTAACAGGTGGCCTAAATTATGACACCTAACTTATAACAACTTTTGCAAGGTTCATATCATACCAATCCTAGTGATATCTGGAGCTTCCTCAAAACATTCGTATGCTTCTTGCTTCAATCAGGTATCCTCATATGTTCAGTAAAGAGGAGGATCTCCAATACATACGGGTACGACTGACTACAAAAACTATATGACACCTGTCTGTGATCTCTATAGATACGTTTCAATGAATATGGGTATTCAACCTAGTCATTCGCATAGTCGTAATTATTTACTAATGGAACGGCTACTCTTAAGATTGGTCAAAAAGTGGACGGCAGGTGATGACATGGAAGATGCTATTATGGCGGCTAAAAGCTGCAATATGAAAGGACAGAAAGTAATTATCAATTACCTTGGTGAAGACCATACTGAAGAAGAAAGAATAAGACAGACTTTGAAGGAATATTCTATTTTATTAGAACGATTATATTCTGACCAAATTGATGGATGCATATCTGTTAAGCCGTCACAACTTGGGCTATCCGTTAGCTATGAATTATGTCTGAAGAACCTCAAAACCCTTAATAAGAGAGCAACAGAGTTCGGTGCATTCATCTGGATTGATATGGAGTCTTCCAGACGATACTTTAATGTTATACCTCGAACTACTTCGTTATCATCATGATATAGGAGTAGTTCTTCAATCTACGCTCAGACGTAGTGCAAGTGATCTTTTACATTTGTTTGAAGGAGGTGGCAAAGTTAGACTAGTAAAGGGAGCATATCACGAAAATGAGCATATTGCATTCACATCTCATGAAGAGGTTAATGCAAATTACATTAAATTATTGGGAATACTATTCAATCGTAATTATGCAAACAATAATGAGGTTGGGGAGAATACTCTTGAGTTTGCTGTTGCAACTCACGATTCTAAGCTAATTGAATATACCATTAGATTATGGAAAACCTCCAAAATTGATATAAAGAATTTCGAATTTGAATTTTTGAAGGGTATTCGTGATGAGTTGAAACGGGATTTAGTTGAAAAGGGATTTAGAGTTGCAGAGTACATACCTTATGGTGATAAATGGCTTCCATATTCAGTTAGGAGATTAAGAGAAAGAAAGAGAAACTTATTCTTATTGGCGCGCTCTTTAGTTCAATCATGAATACCGGTGACACGGATTCAATCTAGGATCCTCCTTACAACCTTCATTTTCTGCTAGATCTCTGAATTTGTGCTTACTTTTATTCTTGTCATTCAGAACTAAGCAAATAATTCCATGAATCTAATTCAAGGAATTTAAGCTGCAATTCGATATGATATACATTAATATTGTCATTCTCAATAACTTCAATTTGGATTTAAAACGGTAAACCATTATGGCAAAGAATCAGATGATGCTTCAGAATTCATTAAATGCGAAACTTTAGACGAAGGTACATGCCTTGCCTTGCTTTTATGCATTGGCTAAATTCAGAAGACAAGACATCATTATCTTGCGATAACCCAATGGTTTTGCTGAAATTTGTAAATGATAAGCATACTATGCTCATCTACATGTAGAGACAGATGTTCAAATAAACAAGGGTATCCCGTATTGTGAATACTGCAAAGAAGATTACACAACACCGCAATTTTATCTATTATTTTAGGCACATACTTTGAACCTAAAAGTAGTATACTTCCGATAAAAGCAGCAACGATTCCTATGGAGATAGAAACTTGCAGATTTGATATCTGATCCCCGTTTGTCGCTACTGATAGGAAAATACCAAGAGTAGTAATTGCTATAATATCTTCTACAATGGATATCCCTAGTATAAGAACGGTTGATTTATCTTTAATCATACCCAGCTCTTCAAGAATTCTAATAGTTAAAACTGTGCTTGTTATAGACATAAGTAAAACCAAGTGTTTGGGCAATGAAAAATACAATTACTAGAGTTCCTATTGATTCAGGTATTGCCACTATTATCGAAATTCTACCCACAGATCTAAGCTTGGCAATAGGAAATCCGGTCCCAATAACAAAAAGTAACATTATAATTCCTAATTCTGCAAAAGTGTTCAAGGAATTAACATTCTGTATCAAACTAAATGGTGGTGTATAAGGACCAATTATCATACCGGCAAGTATATAGCCAATAACCATTATGTTTTAGTCTGTGGGTGATAATCAGGATAATAGCAGCTACTATCATTATTACCGCAAAGTCTTGGAGGAAATCAGCTGAACTCGATCCGGATCCGCGAGAGAAGAACTGACCACCAAAGGATAGTAATGGAACAGATAATTGATGTAGCATGAACTCATACCAGCAGAATATTAAATTTGATAGTAATTATGAATTTAAATTCCTAGACTGAAATCCAGAAAAAAGTTGATAGGAACATGGCAGTTATCCTAACAAATATTGTACACTAATGATGTCCGATACTCGTCCAATTTGACAGGTTAGGTAGGACTATTTCGCAAGGAGGTACTATTACCGAATCCATTAAGATCTTTTAGACACAAATTGGATCCTTAGGTTTCACTTATTCACTGGAGGGATTTTTGTGTAAGGATAGATTTGCTTAGCGGGTGTTGTATGAGGTTGCTTACAATAAAAGCCAATGAAATAGAGGTTATCTACAGAATTACACCGAAATTGCGAGAGTTTTTGATGATTTTTTGCAAATTTGATTTGTATTTCTTTTGTCTATGTAGCAAAATCATACCTGTCATGGTAACAACCATATATGGAGAACGAAAACGAAATTCTGATAGGCTTCTATATGCACGAGGCAGAGGCTTTAAAAAAATTTGAGATATCGAACAAATAAAAATATAGGCCGCCCGATTGACTTCGTTTTGTGAAATACAGAAGTCGTATCGGAGCTATAACATTCCTTCTGTCTTGTGCGAAATAAAGATTTCAGTCGCATTTTCTTGTCAAGCTGCTCATTATCAATTAATGATCAATAATTATTGATCTTTTTTACGTCAAATAACACGTCATATTTTAATTGTAAATTAACATAAACGATTCAAACATAGATATTTAATTGTACTGTATGATATAAAAAAATTAAAGTAGAAATAAAAATAAGATGATTCTGGCACTAATGAGACCCTTTCTGTATAGACATCAGTCATAAGGGCGCCTATAGAACTCTTAATAATTATGGAATAAGGGATTTGCTGACATTTAACAGGACACAATTATCCTTTAGACACATTTGGTAATGATATCACTGGGACCTATTCATCTGTATTCTTATTTAGCTGTCAAAACTTCGTGGGAGGCGGGACCGATGATACCATAACCCACTGGATTTCGATTCAATCTGGATATAATCGATTTAATAATCAGGCACACTATATGTCAAAGGTTTTTTGCGTCCATAGCTTAGCATCAAAGGTTGATAATAAATTCGGTCTACATTTACCAAAATTGATCACCTAAATTAGATCCTTAGTTCTGCGCTATCCAACAGTACACAAATATCTAGAACGATCTTATTACAACAGCTGCTATTCATGCATACTTTGCATTGACATATGTAATTACCATGTACATCATAATTAATCTGCAGCAAAAGAATCATTGTGAAAGGAATCCTCGATTGATTTGGTTTTAATATTTATGCCACATTTTTTTGAACGGATTCCGTATGCGTCCCAATCTGTCAATGTCATGCTTCCTAATTTTGTTCTTTGCTTTTGGTGTCTGTTTATTACACATGCTACTTGTATAGCCGCCTCCCACTGGTTCTATCAAATTAAGAAGATTTGACCACTTGGTATATTATTTTGGATCAACATCGTTTATTCAAATATAGAACAAATCGGAAGTGCTAGACGAACAAATATACTTTAATTACTATACAGAGCGAAGGGCTGCTTGCGTCTAGCCTATATTAATAGTCTTTGATGCTATCTATCCGTAGTGGTATACGAATCTCACTGTACCTTACCGTGTTTAAGATAATTCTCTACTGCTTTACGAATGAAAGTGCTGCGCGGAATATCTCCACGCGTCCTGTCAGTTTGTTTCACTAGAGAGATGGGTAGTGTGATCCCCACTTTCTCGCTCTTATTATCTCGTGCATTCCTCATATGGATGTTATATGTATTACAGAGCTATAAATACATATTATTATAAATACATATTATTCATCCAGGATCTGCCGAATATGACAACCAACTCTTTTTCAAAGGCGTTTGTACTTTTCCATTCTAAATAGGTACCTATTGAGATCTTAGTAGTGTCCATTGATACTATCTTATCGATTTCAGTGAGTGCTGCTGTAACGGTGGAATTTTGTGGCCGCGAAAGCATAGCATCCTCACCCGATGAAAGTGAATTCAACTTATCAACTTTGCCACCATAATTAACTACAATATTTGTTTACCCGTATTTGTAATCCTGACTCTTGCCGTACTGAAAAGAAACTGATTGTCTTTTATCGGATCTACACCAATAGCATAATCTTGTGTGGCTGCTCCAAGACTAAAAATACTATTATTGCGAAAGCTCCTCCATCTATTGATGAAAAAGAAATATACGCTTCATTAGTTTTTGTGTGCTTTTGTTTAATTGTATATCATATTTTGTATCTTTGACCTATATTTTAACAAACTTGCATATTTTATCTTGCAATTTCCTTTCAAATTGCATTTACGAAAAAAAGTACTGAGGAGCAGAATAATATGAATCCAAGTCTTCAGATTATTTTCAGAAGGTAAAAACGTGGGAGTTGGTGATAGGATAAGAGTGTGTGGACTTGCTATTCTGCGTGCTTTCTTCTATGACAAGGAATACATAATGCCTTGCAATTTGAAAGTCTGTTATCTGATCTATCGCCGTTAGCGTGATGAAAATCCGAACCGTATTGGCCTAATTTTCTTTTGCAAATTGCACATCTATTTTTTTGTTTATGTATTACTTCTCTTTTAACTAGTTGTGGGAATTGTTTCCTCTTTCGGACCTTATGAGATTTTCTCAAAACACAATAACAGTAGGGCGACAATTCTCTCGCACTGAACCGTGTTATCATATGCGGCCAATGGCACTGTAGAAAACCAGATAAGATAAGTGAGTAAACCAACTACCGCTACTATAGCTATTCTAACCTTGTTTTTCTATTTATGACGATTACTATTGAAAGTCCTAGTAACACTATACAGAAAAAGAAATTGCTATCAAAGATAACATGTATACATATATAGTATAAAGACACCAAAACTAACACCATAGTTAACCCAGCAAACAATACTGATTCCTTGTCCTTATACATAATAGCTGTATTCTAACAAACTTACTAGAATATTGAGATTTTCAAAACAAAAATGTGCGTTGAATATATAGTATGTTTTGTTAGAAGTCATCTACTGTTGAACTACTAACTTTCTTCCAAGAACTCAGATGTTGTTTAGATGATGGGAACGCGGATCCAGAAGCGTATATGCGCTATAGAAAACATGCGTACCATTTATACACGATTCAGAAATTCAATTGCAGAGAACGTAATTGATACTGAGAAGAGGAAAGGGAGGCTACGCTGCGGTTGATTACATCCTGTTTGCAGCTCTGCCAGTTAGGTTCTGAACAGCTTTACCACTTGTGTTATCATGAAGTTAATCAATACGAGCGATACTATTGATGCTGCTAAGGAGCCAAGCATAGATGCTTGATATGGCAGTACCTCAAGTTGTAGGAACTGATAAGTGAGAGATATTTTTGTGAATGAGTAAGCAACTTCGGAAATAAAAAAGGTACTAAGCAGTTTCTTAATGTCTGTCTTTATCGTCTTGAAATCTCTTTTTGCCGTGAATGGATTAATATATCTATATTTATTGTCACGGTAAAATAATATGCCAATAGCGGCATGTAAACACAATATTCGCTTATTAGTGCAACTATAGAGTTTGCAATATGGTTTTCATTGTGTAAAATAAAACTACGTAATAAATGCACATGAAAAGGAGAAAATTCCAGCTAGAATTATACTCTTATTAAGAAGAACAACATCCTTGTATTTGTTATAAAGGATTATTCTTTGGACTTTAACGTTAGCTCAGCTCCCTATGCTCCACGCTACAAATACCAGATGTAGTCGCTACCTTGATCATTTTTGCCGAAGATAAACGAACAAACATGCCTCTCATGATTCTGTCGTAAAGACCACCCATTTTCACAATCATACTTGTTAAGCAGAAACTAAAAAGTAAGAAATTTCCGATGATTGCAACTAACGTGATCGGGATCCCAATAGATACCAGTTGATTAACAAACTGCACATTATCTGAACTGATTTGTATTCTTCTCACGTTTCTGACATATTATGTAATTACACGATATTAAGAACTTGATTAACATTGTAAGTTAACCTTGTTAACTACAATAGTTTAACAATAGTTTAACATTTTTTAATCTAATCAACTTGTTTTACTTTTAACTAAGAAATGAAACAAAAACAGAGGCCTGTTGATAATCGCATCGCTGAAACTGCTCCAATGACGAGAGTAATTCTAGTCGCCACATTTATACAGTATGTAGCATGCCCAAAGCTCTCCTATCCCGAAATTATTAACACACAGCAGTAAATCTGTGACCAAATTGACTGATCGAAAGATAAGGTGGATTATCAGAGAGAAAATGAAAGAGATTCTCAGTACCAACGACATAGCATTATT